>NZ_JBMDWU010000217.1:0-1979 GCF_048594385.1 Micromonospora sp.
TCCAGCCGTCCGGCCAGCATGGCCGCCTGGATGGCGACCGCGGCGACGGTCAGCAGGTCGTTCCGGGCGAGGGCGGCATCCTGCGGGTACCAGAGCCGGGCCGCCAGGATGACCGCCAGCATCGCCCCGCCGAACACGCACGCCCAGGCCTGCTTGAGCCCGAAGACCAGGAACTCGACCAGCCAGCCGGCCGGCCCGCGTCGGGGCAGCCGGGCCAGCACGGCACGGAAGCGGGCGTCGACCGCACGTTCCGTCGTGGTCAGGCCGCTCGGTCCGGGCGCAGGAGGCATCGGGGCGACGCTACCGGGTGCCGGCCCGGCCGGTGCCGCCGGTCAGGGGGAGGTCGAGAGCGCGCCGATCAGGCCGAGACCACCGCAGCAGAGCAGCAGCACCACCGGCAGGATGACGAGCACCAGGCTGTAGTTCGACCACATGCCGAACTTCGTCACGTCGGTGCCCTGCCCGTCGTGGACCCGGTTGCGCCAACCGCCGAAGCGGAATGACAGCGGGTAGACCAGTCCGGGCTGGACGGTGAGCGCGGTGGTGACGATCGGGATGCCCATGAAGTCCGTGTAGCGGATGTCGTGCGCCCCGGCCGGCACGGCCACGTACCAGGTGCCCTCGCCGGGGATCGACACCAACCGGCCGTCGACCTTGAAACGGCTGGTGGCCGGGACGGGCACCAGGTACGGACCACGGTTGACCGAGACGGCCAGCACCGCGTGCCCGGGCGGCGGGGGGATCGGCTGGGGGTAGGCGATCAGCGGCGTGACGGGGCCGGGCGCGGACGGGTACGACGGCTGAGGGGGGTACGACATCGCCACATCCTGGCACGACCCTCGGACGCGGTGCGCGCGGGCGGCCTGCCGCCGGCCTGACGGGACGGCACCCGCCCACGCGCAGGACGATCCGGCTCGGGTTGAACCGTCGGCACCCCGGTTCGTATAAGGGGGCCGGGACGGGAGGATGTCGGTGGGACCGAGGGTGTGGAAAGCGATGGTGGCGATGCGGCGGGCCTTTGTCACGGTGCTGCTGGCCGGGATCGCGCTGCTCGTGGCGGCACAGCCGGCACAGGCGGCGCAGCCGGCGGGCGTGGCGCGACCGGCGGGTGCGGTACGGCCGGTCAGCGCGGTGCCGGCCGAAACCGGTAGGTACTACGTGGTCGGGCCACCCGTCGACGGGCAACGGGAGTACCTCTACGCCATCGCGCTGCGTACCCTCGGTAACGGCAACCGGTTCCGGGAGATCGTCGACCTCAACGTCGGCCGGGTCCAGCCCGACGGCGAGACGTTCACCGACGGGGTGGTCCTACGCCCCGGCTGGCGGCTCGTGCTGCCCAGGGACGCGCAGGGCCAGGGGGTACGGATCGGCCGGCTGCCGCAACTGGGCCCACGGTCACCGGCTCCGGCCAGCCCGAGTCCGCGCGCCACGACCCCGTCCCGCCCCGGTTCGACCCCGCGCACGGTGGCCCCGTCCTCCGCGGCGGCCTCCCGTCCGGCGCGGACGGCCGCCGCGACCACCCGGGCCGTCGCCCGGCCGCCGGAGGCTCCGCAGGCGGGCGGCGGGCTGGACCCGCTGCTGATCCGGGTCGGTGCGGGGCTGCTGGCGGTCTTCTTCGCCGCCGTGGCCGTACTGCTGCTGCGTCGTGGCGGGCCCCGCCGGCTGGTGCTGGATGACGACGGGCCGTGGCCGCCGCAGCGGCACCACACCCCGACCCCCGCCGAACTGGCCACCGTGCCGGTGCCCGGCGAGGTGGACACCGCACCGCCCCCGGTCACCCGCCGGCCGCCCGCAGCGTCGACGCCGACGGCACCGCCGTCGCCCCCGCCGGCTCCGCCGATCACCCGGCCGGTCACGGCACCGGCCCGGCGACCGGCCCCGCCGGCGGTCACCCCGCCGATCCTGCCCCCGCCGCCGTCGGTGGTCCTGCCGGCACCGCGTACCGCCGCCCCGCCGGCGTGGGCCCCCGGGGCGGGCCC
>NZ_JBMDWU010000218.1:0-7455 GCF_048594385.1 Micromonospora sp.
CCGGGTCGGCGGCACCGGGCAGCCGGCAACCCATCCCGATCACCGCGATCCGCACCGGCGCGCCGGGTGGGACGGGCGTGGGTGCGGGCACCACGGCCGGAGGGGCCGCCGGGGGGCGCGTGCTGCGGGTGGTGAGGGCCCGGGCGAGCCCGGCCAGCGTCGGATGTTCCTGGAGCAGGCTGGGGTCCACGGCGTCGCGGACCGCCACTTCGAGGTCGCGGACCAGTTCGGCCATCAGCAGCGAGTCCACGCCCAGGTCGACGAGGTTCGTTTCGGGTCGCAGAAGGGAGCGTTCGGTGCGGGTCGTCCGGGCCACCACGTCGAGCAGCCAGTCGATGTCGTCCGGCCTCGGTGCGTCTCCGGGGTCGAGGACCGGTGCCGGCTGCGGCGGGGCGGCGGGGCGGGGCGCGCGGAGGAACTCGTCGGCCGGTACGCCCGCACGACGGGTCAGGCAGGGCAACAGGACCGGCTCGTCCGGTACCCGCACCGCCAGGTCGAACAGGCGTAGCGCCTCCGCCTCGTCCAGGTCGGGGATGCCGAGGTCGCTCCCGGCGCTGGTGTGCCGCTCCCCCATTCCGATGCCCCGCCAGAGCGGGAACCGCAGCGACCGGACCAGGCACCGGGGTTCGTCGGCGTGCGCCTCGGCGAAGTCGTCGAGGACGCCGTTGGCGGCGGCGTAGTCGAGGTGCCCCCCGGCCAGTCGGGGAGACGAGGCGGCGATCGACGAGAACAGCACCAGCAGCCGCGGCAGCCTGCCACCGAGCGCCGCCCAGAGTGTCTCGACGGCGAGTTTCGGCCGGAGCACGTCGGCTGTCTCATCCCGGGTCCGGGTCAGGAACGACTGTGGTGCGTGCATCACCCCCGCGCAGTGGATGACCGTCGTGAGGTCGCCTGCGGTGCCCCGTGCCCGGTTCATCAGTCGACGTAGCGATGTCACGTCGTCCAGCGGATGGGTGTGGACGGAGAGCGTCACGCCCCGGTCGGTGAGCGCCAGCAGTTGGGTCAGGCGGGCGCGCAGCAGCGGATCGGTCGACCCGGCGGCGGCGAGGGACACCCAACGGCTGCGGACGGGCAGCGGGGAGCGACCGATCAGGACGAGGTGTCGTGCGCCCCGATCGGCCAGGTGGGCGGCGAGGCGCAGGCCGATCGCGCCGGTGCCTCCGGTGATCAGGACGGCACCCTCGTCCAGGTTGGTCAGCGGGTCGGGGTCGGTGGGTCGGGCGAATGCGACCACGCGGCGCTGCCGGCGGGATCCGAGGTACCGGATCTCGGTCTCGCGGTCGTCGGCCGCACGCTCGGCCGCGACGGCGGTGGCCAGGTCGTTCCGGTCGCCGTCGACCCGGACGGTGCGGGAGACGACCATGGGCAGCTCTCCGGAGAGGGCACGGTAGAAGCCGGCCAGCACCGACCGGTGGGCGCCGCTGACGTGCAGGCAGCGCAGTCCGGTACGCGGCAGCCGGCCGAGCACCTCACGCAGCAGCTCGATCCGCTCGCCGACCAGCGCGCCCGGCTCGCTCCAGTCGACCAGGTCGGCGACCCCGGTCAGGCCGTCGACGGCGGGCAGCGGGTCACCGGGCCGGTGTGCGACGGCGTCGTCGCCGAACAGGGCCGGTGCCAGGTCCGGGTCCGTCGTGACGACCAGGAGGCGGCCCTGCGGGGCGACCGTGGGCGGTGGCGCGTCCCGCCAGAGCGCGGTCAGGAACTCGGGCGTCGCGGTGGGCGCGGCCCAGTGCTGGTCCCGGCGGAACGGGTAGGTCGGTAGGGAGACCACGGGTGCGGCGGGCACCGGGCCTTCGACCGGGGCGTCACCGGCGGGCGGCTCGGCGTCGAGGACGGCGGCGAGTCCGTCCGCCAGCTCGCCGAGGTCAGCCGCCGTGACGGCGACCCGGCAGGGCAGCGCGGCACGCCCGGTGCGCATCGTCCGGGCGATCGAGGCCAACGGGGGCGCCTGGGGGGACCGGACCACGTTCAGCAGCGCGGCGACCGCTTCCCGCAGGGCCTGCGGGGTTCGGGCCGACACCGGCACCGTCACCCGGCCGGTGGGCGGCGCGTCGGCGGTGGGCGGTGCCTCCTCCAGGACCACGTGGGCGTTCGTGCCGCCCATCCCGAACGAGCTGACCCCGGCCCGGCGGGGGCCGCCGCCGGGCGGGGGCTCCCAGGCGGCGCGGTGCACCTGGAGGCGTAGTGGCGATCCGGCCAGGTCGATCATCCGGTTGGTCCGGCGGACGTTGCGGGTGGCGGGGAGGGTCCGGTGGTGCATCGCCAGGATGACCTTGATCATTCCGGCGATGCCGGCGGCGGCTTCCAGGTGACCGATGTTGGTCTTGACGGAGCCGATCCCGCAGTGCGGTAGCTGCGGCATCGGCTGCGGGCTGCGGGCGTACAGCCGGCGGAAGGCCGTCACCATGGCCGAGACCTCGATCGGGTCGCCCAGCCGGGTGCCGGTGCCGTGTGCCTCCAGGTAGCCGACGGTCGTGGGGTCGACGCCGGCCGCGGTGTATGCGCTGACCAGCAGGTCGGCCTGGGCGTCCGGGTTGGGCGCGGTGAACGACTGGGCCTGGCCGCCGTGGTTGACCGCGACCTCGCGGATCACCGCGTGCACCCGGTCCCCGTCGGCGAGTGCCCGGTCGAGGGGCTTGAGCAGCAGCGCGCACGCCCCCTCGCCGCGGACGTAGCCGTCGGCGGCGTCGTCGAACGTGTGGCACCGCCCCCGTGGGCTCAGTACACCGGCCCGCTGGTACGCGGCATGCCGTCCCGGGTCGCACAGCACGTTCACCCCGCCGGCGAAGGCCTGGTCGCAGACGCCGGCCCGCAGTGCCGCGACGGCGTTGGCGACCGCGACCAGCGACGACGAGCAGAGCGTGTCCACCGCGACGCTGGGGCCGCGCAGACCCAGGGCGTAGGAGACACGGTTGGCCACCAGCGACGGTGAGACCGCCACACTCAGGTGCGGCTCGTCGCGCCCGGCGTGTTCGGCCAGGACGGCGGCGTAGTCGGAGTGGCACACGCCGGTGTAGACGCCGGTCCGGCTGCCCGCGAGCGTGCTGGGGTCCTGTCCGGCGTCCTCGGCCGTCGCCCAGGTCACCTCGAGCATGAGCCGCTGCTGCGGGTCCATGAGCGCGGCCTCACGGGGGCTGACGGCGAAGAACTCGTGGTCGAAGCGGCGGATGTCGTCGAGCAGCGCCGCCCGCCCCACCAGTCCGGGATGGGCGGCGGTGTCCCAGCGGTCGGTCGGGATGTCGCGGATCGCGTCCTCGTCCCGGCCGAGCAGGTCCCACAGCTCCGCGACGCTCGCCGCACCGGGGAAGCGCCCTGCCATGCCGATCACCGCGATCGGGGCGGTGTTCTGCGGCTGCGGCACGGCCGTGACGGCGGCGATCGGCTCAGGGTCGCGGTCCTCGCCGCGGATCACCCGCGCCATGGCGGCGACGGTGAATGCCTGGAACATGGCGCTGGGATCGATCCGCAGACCGTGCTCGCCCTCAGCCAGCGCCACGACCTCGGCCAGCGCGACGCTGTCCAGGCCGTACCGGCGTAGGTCGTCGTCGGCGGCCAGGGTGCCGGCGGGTCGGTCCAACGCCCGTTCGAGCAACGGCAGCAGCAGCGCGTCCAGGTCGGTCGTCTCGGGGCGGGTGTCCGCCGGCAGGGCGGCGGGACCGGTGGCGGCGACGTGGTCGCCCCAGAGGCTGCCGAACACGCTGCCACCGCGCAGCACCTTCACGGTCTCGATCCGGGCCAGCGGCCTGCCGTCCCGCTCACGTAGCAGGGTCGAGGCCAGCACCGCCCGGTGGCCGCGTTCGAGCCGAAGGTCGTCGAGCCGGTACCGCACCGCGTCCTCGGCCCCGCAGTTCGCCAGGTACACGATGTCGCGGCTGACGGTGGCGGCGGCCGTGGCCCACTCGCCGCCGGGTGCCAGCGAGTGCAGGTACCGGCGCTCGCCGTGGTCGTTGATGTGCGGGTACGACGCGAAGTAGAGCAGGCCGAGGGCGTTGACGTCCACGACCGGATTGAGTTCGTAACGCTCGGTGTGCAGGCCGGATCCACCCGGCTCCCGCCCACCGTGCGTCTGGAAGTCGTGCAGAAAGTCGAGCTGGTCGGCGGTCGGCTCGCGCACCGGCAGGCAGCCGGGCACCTGTGGCACGCCGGGGACCAGCCAGTTGCGGTCCGAACGGCGGACGAAGACGGTGAGCAACCGGACGTCGACGTGCGCCGTACCGGTGGTGAAGCGGATGTCGGACAGGAAACGGCGGTCGTCCAGCCTGGTCAGTTGGCCGGTCATCTCGCCCTCGTCCAGCTCGGCGAACGAGGCGAAGGAGGCGCTCGCGGTGTGCCGGACCCGGACGAAGGCGGGGAGCAGTCGTGTGCCGTCGGAGTCGGCGAGCTTGGTCACCGAGGTGCCGAAGTGCTCGCCGATCAGGGACCAGTGCAGGTCGCCGCACTCGCGTAACAGCCAGTTCTCGGAGAGACCGCCGGTGGCGAGCGTCGGCAGGCCCAGGATGACGTGTCGGGCCGTCATGACGGGGTGCCGGGAAGCCGGTGGCTCGGAAGCTGTGGCCAGCCGTACGGCTGCCCGCTAGATCCGCCTCTCTCGTGAAATAGACGTCCAGAAGTGGCCAGAGCGCGGCTCAAAAGATCACCCCGTGTCATCGACTGCTCTCGGAACGTAGCCCATGGGGCACCGTCCGTCGATAGATGCACGTGATTGCTTGGCGGCCCGCCCGCCACGACCCGGGGCCGTCCCGGGTCACCCCGACCCCGCCGATCCCCCAGTACAGGCCGGGGTTCGCCGCACCCGCAACAGCGGGACCGAACATCAAGCCCAGAGATCGTTAAGTACTGTTATTGCGATATAAGTCACACTAGACAACCCCGGCTGGGCATGACCACCGGGCCCGCGAAACAACCGGTCGATCCGTCCCACCACGCGGACGGGGTGCGCTCACGTTCCGGGAAAGCCCCCGCCGTAGCAGGGCTGCGGCGGAACGGGAGTGCCGAACGACGACCCCGTCCGCTCGCCGCCCGGTGGACACCGTCATCCCACCGGGCGGCGCCGGTCCGCTCCCTCCCGGGCATCCGGGGCGGTGTGGACCGGGTGACGTCGAGCGTCACCGGGTTACCGGCTCCTCTTCGGACACGACCAGCACGTACCAGCCGGCCGACCGGTTCAGCAGTCCGGCGTCGACGAGGAGACGCCGGAGGGTGACCGCGTCGAGCACGCCCTCGGTGCACCACGACCGCAGGCGGTCGGTCACGACCCGCTCGTCGTACCGCTCGTCGGGGGCGAAGCTCTGCCCCGCCACGTGCCGCAGCACCGTCCGCCGGGCATCGTCCTCCTCCGGCAGCCGGACGACGACGTTGCCCCGGACGAAGCCGCGCAACCCCGGATCCGGCTGATCGGCGACGGCCCGCTCCTCCTGCCGTCGGGCCGCCGTCGCCGCCGCCCCGGCAAGGGTCTCCCCCGCCAACGCGAGCCGCCCGGGGCCGTCCATCCGGAGCAACCCGGCCCGCAGGAGCTGTCCGATCGCCGGGGCCGCCTGCTGCCCCGTGAGCCCGGTGGCGGCCAGGATCTCGGTCGAGGTGGCCGCGCCGAGGGTGACGGCGGCGAAGACCTGACGTACGGCGGAGTCGGCGAGCAGCAGTGCAAGCTCTTCAGGGGTCATCGAATTCCCTCCCGGGTGCCGGCCGGCACCTCCGCGGCCCCGGCGACGGAGCATGTCGTCGAGATCGCTGGAGACGGAGTTCAGCTCCGTGCAGTCCGCACCCAACTCCCGTACGGCGGCGGCGGCCGACCGCTCCGCCTTGCCGAAGATCGCGGCCTCACCGTCGTCGGGAGCACCCGAGACCAGACACCGGAAGGTGAACGTGCGCAGTGACCGCTCGTAGGTCACCGTGCCCTCCGACGTGAAGCGGGCGGAGAAGAGGTCGTGGTCGTCGGCCCGGGCGAGCAGCGCGGCGCGTTGCTCGTCGGTGAGCGGGGCGAACTTGCCACGGACGATGACCTTGTAGGTGTTGCTGCTCATGACTGCGGATCTCCCCATCAGAGGGTGGGCCGGTCGACCGGTCGACCGGAGCCGGCCGGCAGGGACGAACGGGGCGCGGACGGTTCCGCCGGTGCCCGGCGGGGGCTCCACCGGACCAGCGGCCCATCCGGGGACAGGCGGTCGACCGGCCGGGTTCGCGTCCCGCCGACCATGCCGGGAGTGCGGGCGCTCCGGCCCCGGATACAGCACCATATCCTAATACGGTGCTGTATCTGAAAGCCCGACGTTACCTCCTGGCAAATCGTGATCTTTCGCGATTTCGGCTGTCGCCGGCGGCCCCGCGTCCCGCAAAATTGGCCAGGTGTTGATTCGGTACCTCCTCTCCCACGCCCTGTCCCTGCTGGGCAACTCCATGGCCGCGATCGCCCTGCCCTGGCTCGTGCTGGTACGCACCGGGGACCCGGCGGCAGCCGGGGTGATCGCGGCGGTGAGCGCACTGCCCATGCTGCTCGCCGCGGTGGCCGGCGGGCTGGTCATCGACCGCTTCGGTCGCCGCCGGACGTCGATCTGGGCCGACCTCGCCTCGGCGGTGGCGGTGGCCGCGCTCCCTGTCGTCGACCAGGTCACGGGGCTCACCGTCGGCTGGTTCGTGGTGCTCGGGGTCGCGGGCGCGCTGCTCGACGTGCCGGGCATGACGGCGCGCGAATCCCTGGTGCCGGACGTCGCGACGGCGGCGGGGGTCGGCCTGGAACGGCTGGCGGGCCTGCGCGAGGGGATCAACGGCGTGGTCCTGGTCGTCGGCCCGGCCGCCGCCGGCGGCCTGCTCATCCTCTTCGACCCCACCACGGTCCTCTGGGTCACCGCGGCGTGTTCGGCGGCGGCGGCCCTGACCACGCTCACCCTCCCGGCCCGGCTGGGTCGAGGTTCGGGTGAGGCGGGCGGCGGGATCCGGACCGAGTTGCTCAAGGGCTTCCGGATCCTCGGCGGCGACCGGGTGCTCGCCGCGATGACCTTCGTGGTGACGATCAGCGTCCTCGTGCTGGCCCCGCTCCAGAACCTCCTGCTCCCCGTGTACCTCGTCGGCCGCGACTCGCCCGGCGGCTTCGGTCTGATGGTGGCCTTCCTCGCCGTGGGGGGCATCGGTGGGTCGATCGTGTACTCGATCGCCGGGGCGGGCCTGTCCCGGCGTACGGTTTTCGTCGTCGCACAACTGCTCACCGCGGCGGGTACCGTGGGTCTGGCCCTGCTACCACCGGTCCCCGTGCTGCTCGCCGCCGCCGCGCTGGCCGGCTTCGGCGCAGGGCCCATGCAGGCCCTGGCCCTGGTGTTGGTCACCGAACGCATCCCGGAGCGCTACCGGGGCCGGGTCCTGGGCCTGCAGACCGCCGCCACGACCACGGCGGGTCCGGTCGGGACGCTGGTCGCCGGCCTGCTGATCAGTGGGATCGGCCTGCGCGAGACGGGTGTCCTGCTC
>NZ_JBMDWU010000219.1:0-5435 GCF_048594385.1 Micromonospora sp.
CGCTCGGCGAACGCGCGGACCTTGTCGTACTCGGTGCGCAGCGCGGCCTCGTCGGCGGCCACCGCCATGCCCATCCCGCCGCCACCGGCGGCGGCCTTGACCATCACCGGGTAGCCGATCTCCGTGGCGGCGGCGACCGCCGCGTCGAGGTCGGTGGCCGGTTCGGTGGTGCCGGGCGCGACCGGCACCCCGGCCGCCGCCATCAGGTTCCGCGCGTTGATCTTGTCGCCCATCGCGGTGATCGCGTCCGCGCCGGGCCCGACCCAGACCAACCCACGGGCCTGCACCGTACGGGCGAAGTCGGCGTTCTCCGACAGGAAGCCGTAGCCGGGGTGGATCGCCTGCGCGCCGGTGGACTCGGCGGCGGCCAGGATCGCCTCCACGTTGCGGTAACTCAGGGCCGGGTTCGCCGGTCCCACGCACACCGCCTCGTCGGCCTCGACCACGAACGGCAGGTCGGCGTCGGCCTCCGAGTGCACCGCGATCGCACGGATGCCGAGCCGCTTCGCGGTACGGATGATCCGGCGGGCAATCTCGCCCCGGTTGGCGACCAACAGCGACTCGATCATGTTTCCTCCAGCGTCCAGGGTGGGGACGGTTGCTCAACGTCCAGGGGTGCGGACGGATGCCAGGAAACCACGGTCGGGCCGTCGGCCACGAGTCGGGCGGGAGGGTCAGGAGTCGGTCTCGGCGAGCAGGGCGGCCAGCGCGGCGGCCCGCAGCAGCGCCGCCCGACGCCGCCTGTCGACCTCGCCACCGAGGAACGGGGTCGAGTTCATCAGGCCGAACGCGGCGTGCGCCAGCACCCGCGCCTCTCCGTCGGGCAGCCCCGGGTGCAGCGCGGTCAGCACGGTCACCCACTCCTCGACGTACAGCCGCTGGAGCTTGCGGATGCGGCGGCGCGGCTCGTCCGGGAGGCGGTCCAGCTCGTGCAGGTGCAGGGCGATCACGGCCGGGTTCGCCAGCGCGAAGTCGACGTGGAAGTCGATCAGGGACTCCAGCGCGCCACGCGGGTCGCCCGGACGGCTCGCCGCCCGGTCCCGGCCACCGTCGAGCAGCCCCTCGCTGACCGGGATCAGCGCGGCGGCCAGCATCGCCTCCTTGCCGGCGAAGTGGTGGTAGAGGGCGGGGCCGGTCACCCCGGCGGCCGCACCGATGTCGTCCATGGAAACCCCGTGGTAGCCACGGGCGGCGAAGAGCCCGACCGCGATCTCCAGGATCTCGTCGCGCCTCGACCGGCGCCGGCCCGCGCTGCCTGCGCTGCCCCTAGCCTGCTGCCCCACAGTCACCTGGCAAGCGTAGACCTCGACCCGGACACCGGGGCCCCTCGGTTACCCGCGGGTTCACCAGGCGGACAGCGGCCGCCGGGCGGGGTGCCGGCCCGGGTGCCGGCGGTGGCCGCCGGGCGCCGCCGGTGATCGCCGGACGGCGTGCCCCGCCGGCCCTAGCCTGGGAGGGGAGGGAGGGTGGGATGACGGCACGACGGCCGGACCGGTCGCTGCTGCTCGCCGGTGGCCTGCTGGTCGGCGCGGGCATCTTCGACGTGCTGTCCGGGATCGGCGACGTCGACAGCGGCGACGTCTACGTCTCGCTGCACGCCGACGGGCTGGTCTTCTACGACCTCACCGACTGGGCCTGGCTGCACGTGGCGAGCGGGGTGCTGCTGGTGGCGAGCGGCCTGGTCGTCGCGTTCGCCCGCCGCCGCTGGGTGACCGCCGCCATGGTGGTCGGGGCGGTGGTCGTCGTCGTGCACCTGCTGTTCGCGCCGTACCACCCGATCGAGGCGTTGATCGTGGTGGGGCTGACCCTCGCCGCCGTCCGGCTGGTCGTCCGGCAGCGGCGCGGCGACCGCGACGAAGCGCGGGTCAGGACGGCTGGCAGACCTTCCCGGTGAAGGACGGGTCCGGCTGGCGGACGTCGTTCCAGGCCGGGTTGACCCGGATCGCGAGGGGTGGTGCCTGCCAGCCCGCACCGAGCTGCTGGAGCAGCGGATACTCCCGCCGCATCCGGCTCTCCGGCACCCCGGCGAGGAAGTGGATCAGCCGGTCCTGGACCAGTGAGCGGCCCAGCAACCCGCCGTGCACCCCGGGCATCTGGAACACGGGGATGCCGGTGTACTCGCCCGGCGGTGCCTCGGTCGCCGTGGTGGTCGGCAGGAAGGCCACCATCCGCACGCCCGGCACCGGGCACATCAACTGGTTGCGGTAGAAGGGCGCGTTGTCCAGCAGGGAGCGGATGAACGGCTCGTCCGGCCCGGCGTCGGTGACCCCGAACAGTCCGATCGTGCCGAGCAGGGCCCGTAGCTGCCAGCCAGTGGCCACCCCCCAGCCATGGGACGCCCCGGCCGGCGGGTAGTACGCCCGCCCCGCGTTGATCAACGGGCTGAACATGACCAGGGTGTCCACCGCCGGGTGCGGGCGCTGCGCGAGGTAGGTGCGGGCGAGCATCGCCCCCTCGCTCTCCCCGATCAGCGCCACCGGCCGGCCGGTACGCCGGTGCAGGCGGTCCACCTGCGTCTGGAGCAGGGCGGCCCCGCTCTCCAGCGACCGGTTGGTGTCCGACGACCGGTACGGCAGCGGCCGGCCGTCCCCGTCCAGCCCCCGGTAGGAGAACCGTTCCACGTTCGCGTCGACGGGCGGGGTGCCGTCGTAGGCGGACCCGTGACCGGCGAGGACGATCACCGCGTGCCGGACGTCGGCGGGTAGCCGCTGCCCCAGCACCACCTGCTCGATGGTCACCCCGGCCGGGGCGACCTGCACCAGCACGGGGATCGTCAGCGGCACGACGAGCGCCAGCGCGACGGCGATCGGGGCGACCGGCACCCGCGCCCAGCGCACCCGGGGGGCCAGCACGGCGACGTGCACGGTGCGTTCCCAGAGCAGCCCGTTGGCCGCCCCGGCGAACAGCGCGACGGGCACCGTCCACCAGCCGGGAACGCTCCAGCACAGCGCGCTCGCCACGGTGATCACCACGAAGTTCAGCAGCGACCAGCCGACCAGGGAGATCGACGGCAGTCCACGCCACCACGGCCCGACCACGGCGGCGCGTTGCAGGAACGGCGCGAGCAGGAACATCGGCAGCAGCGAGGCGAGCAGCACCCAGGAGAGCGCGACCACCGAGGCGGCCACCGAGATCAACGCCCACGGTGCGACCAGCACGACGACCACGACGGACAGGCCGAGGTTGCGGCCGAGCAGCCAGCGCAGACCGGGCCGGTCCACCCCGGCGGGCCAGGCGAGCGTGACCAGCCCGGTGGTGAGCAGCGCCCGGAACCCGATCACCAGCAGCAGGCCGACCAGGAAGTCGGGCCACGAGTCGTGGTAGACGTACAGCCAGCGCAGGTCGTGGTAGGTGTCGTACGGCCAGACGGCGGTGACCTGGGAGGACAACCCCTCGGCGGCGACGAACCCGAGGCGTACCAGTAGCAACGCCTCGATCGCCGGGGGCAGGGCGGCCAGGGCGAACAGCGCCGTCAGCCGGGCTCGCGGTCGGTGCACGCCCTCTCCTCACCAGATAACCGGGGCTCCCCTAGCAGGTTCCCCTGCCCGACGACCGCGTGTCGGGCCTACCGCCGAACTACCGCCGACCGGCTTGCCGCTCGTCCCCCCCGGTGGAGGGTCGTCGCGCGCTGTTGGAGGCCGGCGAGCCGCAGCGCGATCCGGCGGCGTACCGGTGGCATCCCCGACACCGCGCGCAACGCCAGGTCCCGCAGCGGCCGGCCGGCGGGCGGCAGGGTGGCCAGCCGGGTCAGCCTCGCGGCGAAGCCGACGACCTCTTCGGCGAGCGGCCGACGGCTGGCGGCGTAGTCGTCCAGCAGGGTGTCGGGGTGGCCGGCGAGGACGTCGCCGAGGGCGGCACCGAGGGCCACCGCGTCGCAGATGCCGAGGTTCATCCCCTGTCCACCGGCCGGGCTGTGCACGTGCGCGGCGTCCCCGGCGAGCAGTACCCGGCCACGTCGGTAGCGGTCGGCGATCCGGTGGTGGACGCGGAACCGGGAACTCCAGAGTACGTCGGTCACCCGGTCCGGCCGCCGGGTCGGGCCACGCTCGTCGAGCAGCGTCTGGAGCCGGGCGGCGTCCGGATCGCGGGGCGCGTCGGCGACGGCGGCGACCAGCCGGACCACGCCGTCCGGCAGGGGTGCCCACACGAGCGGACCCGGTCGGGCGAGGAAGAGCGCGACCTCGTCGCGGGGGAGCACGCTGCTCACCCGGACGTCGGCGAGCAGGAACGACTCGCCCCCGTCGGCCGGCCCACGGAAGCCGATGCCGGCCAGGTCACGGACGGTGCTGTGCATGCCGTCCGCGCCGACCACCCAGCGGGCCCGCACGCTCGTCCCGTCGGCGAAGCCGGCGACCGTCCCGTCGCCGTCGTGGTCCAGGCCGGTGAGCTGGTACGGCCGGTGCACCTGCCCGCCGAGGGCGGCCAGCCGTTCGGTGAGCACCGCCTCGGTCACCGACTGGGAGACCAGCAGCGCGTACGGGTACGTCGACGGCAGGTCCCCGAAGCCGAGGGTGAGCAGCACCCGGTCGCGGTCCCGCACGGTGAAGCGCGACGCCCGCAGTCCCCGGGCCACCAGCGGCGCGGTGACGCCGATCCGGTCCAGCACCTCCAGCGTGTACGCGTGCACGACGGCGGCCCGGGAGGTGACCGGCGGCGCGGACGCCCGGTCGACCACTGTCACCTCGACGCCCTGTCGGGCGAGGGTGGCCGCCACGGTCAGTCCGGTCGGGCCGGCTCCCACCACCAGGACGTCGGTCTGCGCGGGCAGCATCTCCCACCTCCGTTGCCAACACACGTTTGCCAACACTTGTTGGCAACGGTAGGCCGGATGGACAGCGGAGGTCAACGCCTGTTGGCATAGAGTCGGGGACATGACCGCCCGCCGATCGGACGCCACCCGGGCCGCGATCCTGACCGCAGCCCGGCAGCGGTTCGCCGCCGACGGATACGAGCGCGCCACCATCCGGGCCATCGCCGCCGACGCCAGGATCGACCCGTCCATGGTGATGCGCTACTACGGCAGCAAGGAAGGGTTGTTCGCGGCGGCCGCCGAGTTCGACCTGCGGCTGCCGGACCTCACCGACCAGCCCACCGACCAGCTCGGTGAGGTGCTGGTCCGGCACTTCCTCGACCGCTGGGAGGGCGACGGGACGCTGGTCGCACTGCTGCGTACCGCCGCCACCAACCAGGGTGCGGCCGACCGGATGCGGGCGGTCTTCACCGACCAGCTCGGCGCGGCGGTGGCCGCCGTCGTACCCGATCCGGCGCAGGCGCCCCGGCGGGCCGGGCTGGTCGCCAGCCAGATGCTCGGCCTGGCGCTGACCCGGTACGTGCTACGCCTACCCCCGGTGGTCGACACCCCGCCGGCCGACCTGGTCACCTGGCTGGCCCCCACCGTCCACCGCTACCTCCGCGCCCCTGCCTGACCCCCGTCG
>NZ_JBMDWU010000022.1:0-7482 GCF_048594385.1 Micromonospora sp.
CGCGGTCGTCGACGGCGACTGGACCGTGCGAACCGGCTGGGAGGCGGCCACCACGGTGCTGGCCCAATGCCGAGCCACCGCCGTGCTGGCCGCCAAAGACCCGGTGGCCTTAGGGATCCTCCAGGGACTCCAGAGCCTGGACATCGACGTCCCCGGCCAGATCAGTGTCTTCGGCTGGGACGACGACGAGATCGGCCACTACACGCGTCCGACCCTGTCGACGGTCAGTGTCGACCGGGAACGGCAGGGCCGGGAGGCGATGCGGCGACTCCTCGCCCTCCTGCGCGGAGAGGAGTCGCCCAGTCTGCCGCACTCATCCGACCTGCACCGCCTCCTACTGCGCCAATCCACCGGCCCCGCGCCGGCCGGGTAGGTGGAGACGACCCGGGGATCGTGAGCACGAGCTGTCCCGGCCGACCACGGTGTCCTGCGAGATACGCGATCGATGGCGGCCGGCCGGGCCGGCCTGGTCTCTCGACCTCGCCGACCGGATGCTGCCGGTCGCCGCGGGCTGGCGCGCGCGAACCTGCCCTGCGGCAGGTCACAGAGTCAGGGGTTGTCGGTTGTCATCGATCCGCTCGCTGCACTCTCGGCGAGGACGTTGAGGGCCTGCCCTCAGGCGGAGATTCGGTGGCGGCGGAGTCATCTGCTCGACAGCCGAACGACGGTGGTGATGGGTGTCGGGCAACACATTGACATCGACGGTCGCCTACCCCAACGTTTCGCGGCATGCGACCCAGTACGCGGATCCTCACGGTTCTGCTCTCGGCCGTCCTGGTGGTGGGCGCCCTACACGCGCCTGCCAGGGCGGACTCTGCCTGTCCACTCGCGACTGACCCCGCCACGGCCTTCACACTCGATGCGACTGCCGAGCAGTCGATGACGGTGCGCGCCGGCTGTGCCCGTCATGCTCCTGCGGCGCTCGCGACTCTGGCCAGCCAGCCAGACGATCTGGTGATGACGTTCGACTATGTCGGCGAGGACGTGTCAGCCACCTTCCGGCAGGAGGTCGCCAAGGTCCAGGATGCGCAGGCCCGCGGCCAGACCTTCAGCGAGTACTTCCAGGCGCTCGCCGACGAGAACGCCACCGGGCTCTACCCGACGATCGGAGACTTCGAACTCGACGGCTCGTTGCACGTGGTCGGGAACAGCATGGTGCTGGTCGTGCCGACGGCAGAGGTCAGCGTCACCTCGACCGCATGGCAGAAGGTAATCGCCTCCTGGGCCGCCTTCGGCACCGGTGCCCTGGTCACCGGCTTCTGCTTTGCATTCTTCTCGGTCGGCGCCGTTGCCGCCGGCCCGGTGTGCGGGGCGTTGGGTGGTTTCTTCAACGGCCTCGTCAGTGAGCTTGTCAACGCGGCCTTCGACCAGCGACCGCTCGCCGACAAGGACGTCATGGGTGAGGCCTTCGCAGTGGCGATAACCCAGGCAGTCCAGGGTGCTATTGTCGGCGGAGTACTCGGGTTTCTACAGGCGACCGCCACACCGGTGATCACTGGGTTGCAGCTCCTGCTGCGGAGGTTGGCGGCGTCGGTCTGGGGTGGTGGGGCGCTCAAGGTCGTCGCGACCACCCTCACCGGCTTCGACCTCGCGATGATCGAACGGCTGCGCCGCAAGATGCAGCAGCCCGTCGGCGGGGCCGCGAACGGTCTGCGGGTGCTTCCGCTGGGTGACTCGATCACCTTTGGCGTCGGCGGCAGCCCGGCGGGCACCGGTTACCGGGCCCGCCTGTGGGACCAGTTGGCCGACGATCCTGGACCGCTCGACTTCGTCGGTTCCCAGGACTCCGGGCAGTTGCCCGACACCGATCACGAGGGGCATCCGGGTTGGCGGATCGAGGAGATCGACAGCCTGGTGACTGACTGCACGATGCGCCGCTACCGGCCCAACGTCGTCACCCTGCACATCGGGACCAACGACGCCCGTAGGTCTGACAGCGGTTCGCCGTCGGACCGGCTCCGATCTCTGATCCAGAAGATCGTCCGGATCGCTCCGGAGACCACCGTGCTGGTGGCCACCCTGGTGCCGTCGCTGGATCCGGCCGTCAACGCCCGGGTCCAGCAGTACAACGCCCAGATCCCGGGAATCGTCAACGGCCTGCGGGCCACCGGTCAGCCCGTACGGCTGGTCAGCATGTCCGCGGTGACCACGGCGGACATGTCCGACCCGCTGCACCCCAACAACACCGGCTACCGCAAGATGGCCGATGCCTTCGACCGTGCCGTCACCGCCGCCCGGGCGGAGGGTCTGATCGTGCCGCCGATGCCCGGAGACACCGGCCCCTGCGTCGGCGAGTCCGCGCCCTCACCGCCGTCGACGACGCCCACGCCGCCCGGATGGAACTGGGTGGGCGAGATCGCTCCCGGCGTCGGCGCGCCCCGTGACCAGGTGCGGTTCGCCGATCTCAACGGCGACGGCCGCGACGACTACCTGGTGGTCGGCGACCAAGGCCAGGTCCGGGCGTGGTTCAACGTCCGCAGCGGCAACGGGTTCGGCTGGCAGTACCGGGGTGAGGTCGCCTCCGGTTCGGCCCCTCGCGACCAGGTGCACTTCGCTGACCTTGATGGCGACGGCCGCGACGACTACCTGGTGGTCGGCGACCAGGGCCAGGTCAGAGCATGGCTCAACACCGGCACCGGCGACGGTGTGGGATGGGCCAGTCAGGGCGAGGTCGCGCCGGGTGTCGGTGCCACGAGGGACCAGGTCCGGTTCGCCGACGTCGACGTCGACGGCCGCGCCGACTATCTGGTGGTCGGTGACCAGGGCCAGGTCAAGGCCTGGCTCAGCAACTTCGGTGCCGCTGGTGCGGGCTGGAGCTACCAGGGTGAGATCGCCACGGGAGTCGGCGCGACGAGGGACCAGGTGCGGTTCTCCGACCTTGACGGCGACGGCCGCGACGACTATCTCGTGGTCCACGCCCAGGGCCAGATCCGTGGCTGGCTCAACACCATCGGTGACGGCAGCCGGCCGTGGAACTACCAGGGTGACGTGGCCGGGAACGTCGGTGCGACCAGCGTCGAGGTGGTGCTGGCCGACGTCAACGGCGACGGCCGCAACGACTACCTCGTGGTCAATGACGCCGGGCGGGTCACCGCCTGGCTCAACGACCGCTACGGCCACCCCGACCCGTGGGACTGGAAGGGCCTGATCGCTTCCAGCAGCGCTCCCCGCGACCAGGTGCGGTTCGCCGATCTCAACGGCGACGGCCGCGACGACTACCTGGCAGTCGGCGACCAGGGCCAGGTCAAGGCATGGCTGAACGTCCTCGGTGGTGACGGCGTCGGCTGGGACTGGCGAGGCGAGGTCGCCTCCGGTTCGGCTCCTCGCGACCAGGTGCGGTTCGCCGATCTCAATGGTGACGGCCGTGACGACTATCTGGTGGTCGGCGACCAGGGCCAGGTGAGGGCTTGGCTCAACACGGGCACCGGCAACAGCGTGGCGTGGACCTCCCAAGGGGTGATCGCCTCGGGTATCGGCGCGGCGGGCGACACCCTCAGGTTCGACGACGTCAACGGCGACCGCCGGGACGACTACCTGGTGGTGGGTGAGTACGGCCAGCTCCGGGCCTGGCTCAACAACCGGGGTGGTCCGGGCTCCGCGTGGTTGTCACTGGGCGAGATCGCCTCGGGCGTCGGCTACACCCGCGACAGGGTGGAGCTGGCGGAGATCAACGGTGACCGTCGCGCCGACTATCTGGTCCTCGATGCCCAGGGTGGCGTCCGGGCATGGTTCAACAACGACGCAGCGGGTGGCCCAGCACCAGCCAACCCATCGCCGATGCCGAACGATCCGACGCCGACCGCGCCACCGGGTAACAACGGCTCCGGGCCGAACGACGGTCTTCCCCTCTGCGTCGCGAACCGCTGCTGACCGAGCGCTGATCGTGGGTCGACCAACCCGGCATCGCCCCCCCAGCTCCGCCATGACCCACTTCATCCGGTCCACAACGACCTGACACCCCAGCTGGGGTGTCAGGTCGTTGTAGGACGTTGTTCGTCGGCGGACACCGCTGCCGGCAGAAGGTGCAGGTACGGGCGGGGCAGGGGCGGCGGCGTACCGCACGGAGCGGTGGACCGGCTGCTGCGTGCGGATCGCAACGCCGCAGCCGGGGCCGGCTGGGGGGTAGCGGGGGAGCTTGCCCACCTCGGCCCCACAGTTGATATCCATCGACCAACATCGTGGCGACTCGGGGAGATCCGTTGACCGGGCTCGAACCGGCGTCCTCCCGGCAGCTAGCCGGGTGCTCTACCACTGAGCTACAACGGATCTCCACGGCCCCGTCGGCTGGGCTCGAACCAGCGTCCACCCGGTCCAGAGCCGGGCGCTCTACCGCTGAGCTACGACGGGCGCGATCATGCTGCCCGATCACGGCTTGACGTGTCCATCCCGTTCCGGCAGCTCGCTGACCACGACGTCACCCGGGATCGGCGTCCGCTCCAGACTGTCTTTGGTCACTCTTCCGGAGAACGCCCCACCAGCACGTAGCACCGACGCCCACAGCGGGTCCGCGATCGACACCCCGTGCACCATCTCGGGCGTGGGCCGGAAACGCCCGGTGGCTGCGGGTGCCCTGGGACCTGTCCAGCCCGACGTGACCGGGTCGACGCCACCATCGGCGCATGCCGCCTCCACATCGGCACGGGTGCAGGCGGCGGTGCCGTCGAGAACGTCCCACGGCAGCGGTAGCCGAGCCCATACGCCCACGTCGGGGTGCAGGCCGCCGCCGGTCGACCGGTGCCAGGCCGCCAGGTCCGCCGCGATCAGCATCATCGCCTTGCCCGGGCAGGACGCCTGCAGCAGTCCGAGGCTGCCGGCGGCGTCGAGCGCTGCGAGCCAGGCCGCCCGTGCGGCGTTGTACGCGCCGCACAGGAGGTTCCAGGTCGACGAGTCGTTACCCCGCCTCACGATCATGGTGGCCCGGTCGAACTCGCTGGCCGTCCATACCCGCTTGAGTAACGCCGCGACCTGACGCATCGTTGCCCACCACCGGCCCAGCAGTTCACCGCGCTGCGCCTCGGTCAGCCGGGCGAGCACGGGCGGCGTCGGATGGGCCTGGGCGATCATCCACCAGTCCGTCGCAGGGTTGGCGGCGCAGTGCCTGAACAACAGGTCGGCGATGTCGTCGTACGGGTTGTCCCGCCCTGAGAGGGTGAACTCCCGCCGCAACTTCCGCTTGGCAGTCAGATACGCCACGAAGCATCCCGCCCACGGATCAGCCAGAAAGGCATCCCGCTCGATGTTCGCGGCGAATCCTGCCCGCGCGACCATGGTCAACTGCCGTTTGGTCTGTTCGACGGCCAACCGGTCGGCTTTCGCCAGCAGGCGCTGGCTCACCCGGAATCGCCGGTTGTACTGCCGCTTCGACAGCTCGATCCCGGCCGCGGCCCGGTCCTCCCGGTTCAACCGGTCGCGCAGGAAGTCCAGCCGGGCCGGATCGACGGCACCGAGGGATTCGCTCAGGCGGGCCGAGAAATCAAGCAGCGAAACGGGATCGTCCGGGTCGATACCGGCGGGCGGCAGCTCGAACAGCCGCGCGGCGGCGTCGATCTGACGGGCACCACCGATCGGCCGGGCGAAGTCCGCCGACATCGAACTCCACCCGTTCCAGCGTGCTGCCGTACGAGCCGCCCACCCCAACGTCATCCTGTCCCGAAGTCCTAGCTGGCCGCCCACCACCCGCAGCACGAGATGCGCAACCTCCTCCGGCCGGCGCCGCTCGTCGAGCGACGTGTGCAGCGCGACCAGGGCATCCTCGGCAGAGGTCTCGGCGATTGACATGGCGGCATCCTGGCAGGGACGACGAGAGCCGGGCAATCCGATTCGCCACCGCACCACCCGTCGGGGCTGCTCCTCGGTCTGACGACGGTGACGGGGTCGCACGGCGGCCGGGACGATCACCGCGCTGTGCGGCCGACGTTTGAGTACGCACTACTCAGGACATGCCCGCAGCAGGTCCCCAGGTTCGCCCCCATGATGTCCTCTCCCATCATCAATTCCGCACCTACCTGGTTCCGGCGCGCACTGACGACCCTGACCTGCGGCGCCCTTCTGCTTTCCACGACCCTCGCCTCGTCGGCCGACGCCGCCGACGGCCGACGCGGCGACAGGCTCGCCGACCTGCGGGTGTGCGACCTGTCCGCCTGCTACCTGGCGGTGGGGGTGGTGGATTCCGACGGTGACGGTGTGGCCGACGCCGACGAGACCGCCCTCGGTTACGACCCGCTCGACCCGGCGAGCACCCCGCCGCTGTCCCTCGTCCTGGACGCGACGATCGACGGGAAACTGCCGACCTACGAACTCGGGTACGGCACGTGGGCCGTGTTCCCTGAGGAGTTCGTCAAGGGCCTCGAAAAGAAGTGGCTCAACCTGCAGGACCTGCCCGGCGCGAGCCTGCCGTCGGAGGTCTTCGGGATCCCCACCCGCCGGGGCAGCATCGCGCTCGCCGGGATCGACGACGGGCTGCTCAAGGGCCTCGGTGTCGAAGCGCCGTGGAAGACCGGCCTGACCTTCGGCCTGACCCTCGACAGCGGCGGCAAGACGATGGGGATCGACCTCGGCCGGTTCAACGGCAGCTGGTACGGCGCGTACGACGGGGTGACCGCCTGGTGGGCGGCCAGCCACGGCGGCGAGAAGAACACGAGCAGCGACAACGGCACGAGGGCCACGGAGTACGGCGACGGGTCCTCGTCGAGGACCACTCCCGGTACGCCGGGGTGCGAGATGATCTGCACGTCGAGCAGCCGGACCGAGTACTACGACCCGGAACTGAACACGGCAGGGTCGTCGACCGACGAGGCGTACTACGACCTGAGCGGCAGGTACCACACCGAGCGGACGCAGCGCGACCAGAACGGGAACGTCGTGAAGGAGACCGAGACCGTCCACACGGGAGGCAAGGACGGCGGCACGACGATCACGAAGGACACCACCGAGTACGAGCGCGACAAGGACGGCAAGGTCACCGGCACGACGAAGACCCACACCGAGCGGACGGTCGACAAGAACGGCAAGGAGACCTCCTCGACCACCAAGACCCAGAAGTGCGACGCCAAGGGTGAGAACTGCACCGATGCGATGACCACCGGCGAGGAGGGCACCGGCCTGACCCTGCCCGGCACGGCCTGGCTCTCGCACCAGGAGACGGCCGCCGCGATCGAGAAGCTGCTCACGATGAAGGGCTCGACGGTCACCCCGGTCCAGGACGCACCCTCCGTGGTCGGCGTCCTGACCGACGACGACGTTACCGCGGCCATGCATCGCAGGGACCTGATCTCCCTGTTCTCGGGTGACGACACCAGCACCCACGTCGGGGCGATGGTCCTCGGGACCGGCTGGAACACCGCCGCGCCCGAGACCCGCCCCGACCTGCCCAACCCGCTCGACGGGGCGACCGGCGGCGGGGCCCCCGGGGGCTGCGCCTCCGGCGGCGGCACCTGCTGAGACCGCCGTCCGACGGCGGGTCGGCTGTCGGCGCCGCCGCCC
>NZ_JBMDWU010000220.1:0-3653 GCF_048594385.1 Micromonospora sp.
GGGCGCCGGGCGGGGCCCCAGACGCAGAGGGGGCCCCACCCCCCCACCCTCGGGCCCCCCGCCCCGCCGCCGCCCCCCCCCCCCTGGGGGGGGGGCGGGGCCCGGCGGCCGACGTACGGTCAGGTGGCGCTGATCGTGCCGGTGAGCAGCAACGCCAGCACCAGGGTGCCGAGCGCCACCCGGTAGAGCACGAAGACGTACAGGGTGTGGTGTGCCACGTAGCGCAGCAGCCAGGCGATGGCCGCGTAGCCGATGCCGAACGCGATGATCGTGGCGACCACCATCTGCGCCACCGAGGGCACCGAGGTGCCCGGGGCGGCCGGCTCGAAGACGTCCCCGACGCTGAAGATGCCGGACATCACCACCGCCGGGATGGCCAGCAGGAACGAGTACCGGGCGGCGGCCTCCCGGGTCAGGTTGAGCAGCAGGCCGGCGGTGAGCGTGCCGCCGGAGCGCGACACCCCGGGGATCAGCGCCATCGCCTGGGCGAAGCCCATCACGATGCCGTCGCGCATCCGGAAGTTCACCAGGGTGCGGGTCTGCCGCCCCCAGTACTCGGCGAAGGCCAGCACGAAGGCGAACACGATGAGCGTGGTGGAGACCACCCACAGGTTGCGGCCGGCGGTACGGATCTGGTCCTTGAACAGGAAACCGAACAGCCCGATCGGGATCGAGCCGACGATCACGTACCAGCCCATCCGGTAGTCGAGGCTGGAGCGCACCGAGCGGTCCCGCAACCCCACCAGCCAGGTCCGGGTGATCCGCCAGATGTCCTTGGCGAAGTAGATGAGCACGGCCGCCTCGGTGCCCAACTGGGTGACCGCGGTGAAGGACGCGCCCGCGTCCCGGTCGAAGAAGATCGCCGAGGTGATCCGCAGATGCCCCGACGAACTCACCGGAAGGAACTCGGTGAGCCCCTGGACGATGCCCAGGACGATGGCCTCGACCCAGGTCACTCGCCGACTCCCGAGAGGTCGAAGGCCTCGGCGACGGTGCGCAGGGTCTGCACGCCGCTGTCCCGGTCGGCCACGAACAGGGTGACCGACAGGGTGGTCACCCCGGCGGCCGCGTACTCCCGCATCCGCTCGGCGATGCGTTCCTTGGGGCCGAGCAGCGAGGTGCGGTCGATGAACTCCATCGGCACCGCCGCCGCGGCGTCGCGCTGCCGCTTGGCCAGGTAGAGGTCCTGCACCTCGCGGGCGGCGTCGGCGTAGCCCATCCGGGTGGCGAGCTGGTTGTAGAAGTTCTGCTGCCGGCTGCCCATGCCGCCGACGTAGAGGGCGGCGTACCAACGGACCAGCTCGGCGCAGGTGGCGACGTCGTCACCGACCACCACCGGCACCGAGGGCACCACGTCGAACCCGGCCAGTTCCTTGCCGGCCTTCGCCCGGCCGGCGCTGACGGAGGCGAGCTGCTCGTCGGCGAACTCGGGGGCGTAGAACACGGCCAGCCAACCGTCGGCGATCTCGCCGGCCAGCTCCAGGTTCTTCGGGCCGACGGCGGCCAGGTAGATCGGGATGTGCTCGCGCGGCGGGTGGAAGCCCAGCCGCAGCGCCTTGCCGGGGCCGTCGGGCAGCGGCAGGGTGTAGTGCTCGCCGGCGTAGGCGACCTCCTTGCGGGCCACCGCCAGCTTGACGATGTCGACGTACTCGCGGGTACGGGCGAGCGGCTTGGCGAACCGGACGCCGTGCCAGCCCTCGGAGACCTGCGGGCCGGAGACCCCCAGGCCGAGCCGGAACCGGCCGCCGGAGAGCGCGTCGATGGTGGCCGCCGTCATCGCGGTCATCGCCGGGGTACGGGCGGGGATCTGCATCACCGCGCTGCCCACGTCGATCCGTTCGGTCTGCCCGGCCATCCAGGCGAGCATGCTCGGGGAGTCCGAGCCGTACGCCTCCGCCGCCCACACCACCGAGTAGCCGAGGCGGTCCGCCTCCTGGGCAAGCGCCAGGTGGTCCGCCGGCGTACTCCACGCCGTCTGATATCCGAGGCTGAGCCCGAGTCGCACTGATCCTCCCCATCCCGCACCACAGGTCGCATCAGGTTACGCAATGGCCCGGGGCCGGCCGCCCACCGGCTCGCCACCGGACGCCGACCGTCCGGACGCCGGGCGGGGTGGGTGGTCGGGCCGCGTCGGGACGGGTGGACAGCCAGCGACCGGACCGGCGCATCCGGTGCACAACGCGGCGGCGCGGGCGGCGGTGACGGTCGGATCGGCGACGCGACAGGCAGAGATGCCGGGAGCGAGGATATCGGTTGCGCCGCGTTCGAAATAAGGTTCACCCATGCAACAGCGACCGCTCGGCCGAAGCGGGCTGGCGGTTTCCCGGCTCGCGCTCGGCACCATGACCTGGGGCCGGGACACCGACGCCGACGACGCGGCGGCCCAGCTGAAGAGTTTCCTGGACGCGGGCGGCAACCTGGTCGACACCGCCGACGTGTTCGCCGACGGCGACGCCGAGTCGGTGCTCGGGTCGCTGCTGGGCACCCTGGTCCCCCGCGAGGACGTGCTGATCGCCACGAAGGCGGGGCTGCGGCCGGGCAGCGGCCGGCGGCGGGACGGCTCGCGCGGGCACCTGCTGCGTACGTTGGACGCCTCGCTGCGCCGGCTCGGCACCGACCACGTCGACCTGTGGCAGGTGCACGGCTACGACCCGGACACCCCGCTGGAGGAGACGCTGGCCGCGCTGGACCACGCGGTCGCCTCGGGCCGGGTCCGCTACGTCGGGGTGTCGAACTTCTCGGGTTGGCAGACCGCCCGCGCCGCCGCCTGGCAGGCCGCCTGGCCGGGGCGGGCCCCGGTGGTCGCCGCCCAGGTGGAGTACTCGTTGCTGGAGCGGGGGGTGGAGCGGGAGGTGCTGCCGGCCTGCGCCGCGTTGGGCCTGGGCGTGCTGCCCTGGTCGCCGCTGGGGCGGGGCGTGCTGACCGGCAAGTACCGCAACGGCCGCCCGGCGGACTCGCGGGCCGCCTCGGCCCACTTCGAGGCGTTCGTCGCCACCTACCTGGAGCCGCGCTGCTCCAGCATCGTCGAGGCGGTGAGCATCGCGGCCGGCGGGTTGGGCGTGTCGCCGCTGGAGGTGGCGCTGGCCTGGATCAGGGACCGGCCGGGGGTGACCGCGCCGGTGCTGGGCGCCCGCACGGTGGGGCAGCTGCTCGGCGCGTTGCAGGTGGAACGGATGACCCTGCCGGAGGAGATCACCACGGCGCTGGACGACGTGTCCGCCGTGCCGGTCGGCTACCCGGAGCGCGAGGGCTGATCCCGCCGCCGGCGCACAAGGTGGCGGACCGGACCAAAAGCACACCGGTACGTGTCAATTCCACCGATCGCCCTTTACCAACTGCCACTCCCCCATAATTGGTTCAGGCCGCTTGCGTTGTTCCGTCCGAATAGGCGGCTTAGAACCCCCTGGTGTTGTTGGCCCGGGTTTCGGCGTCCGCTTTTCGGTGGGCCTGTCCGGAAAGAGATCCGGCCCGGCGAAAACCGTCTGATCCGGCCGCCGTAAACATTGTGGCGGACCAATGACGGTGCTCTAATGATTGCGGCGTGAGCGACCCCCGCCGCGCCGTTTCTCCCATTTCGTTGGAGGACCCGTGGACCGTAAGACCGACGTCAAGCGCAAGCCCGCCAAGGTCGTCGTGCGCAAGCTCGAGCGGCT
>NZ_JBMDWU010000221.1:0-6064 GCF_048594385.1 Micromonospora sp.
ACGCCGGTGCGGGCGGCGGCACCTCCGGAGCGGCCCCGGCCGGCTCCGCTGCGGGCCGGTGCGCCGCTGCGGATGCGGACGCATCCCCACCCACCGGAGCCGCGCCCACGGCGGGGTCCACCGGGACGGCAACGGCGGAGGCCGGCGCGACCGCCGGCACGGGTGCCGGTCGGTGCGCGGTGTCGGCCGGCGGCTCGCTGAACGCGAGGACGGGCACCCGCTTGGAGGAGATGTCCCCGAAGGTCAGCAGCGGTACGCCCGAGGCGTCGAGGACGACCTGGGTGACCCGGCACGCCTCCTCGTTCCAGAAGGACACCTCGGTGCGCACGTAGGCGGCGTCGGCCAGGGCACCGTGCACGCTCACCCGGTCGACGGAGAGCGGGATGAACGCGGTGGCGTGGTCGGTGCCGAACACCGGGTTGTCCGGGTCGATCGCCGCGATGGTGACGCTGTCCAGCAACCCCGGGAAGAGCTGGACGTCAGGGGGGTTCAGGGCACGTTGCCGGGCCCCCTCGATCCGGGCGAGAGTGCCGCCGCTGGGCAGGCTGGCGACCCAGGAGATGTTGCGGTAGTACCGGCCGTGCTGGTAGCCGATGCGGCGCAGCCAGCGGTACACGGTGGACCCGGCGTGCACCCGGGAGCAGGTGTCGAGCAGCGCCGCGAGCGGCTGCGGCGCGGGCACCGGATCGGGGTGCGGGGCGTACCGGCCGGTGACGAAGGGGGTGCCGTCGGCGTCGGCGACGGTGAACCGCCGCTCGGCGTCGACCCGGCACACCACCCGGTGCGCCCCGGTCGGGATCAGCGGGCGGTGGAAGAGCACGTCGCGTACCCCGTGGAACGGCTCGCCGCGCAGCTCGGCGCCCTGGCGCAGGAAGTCGAACCAGGCGACGCCGGGGAGCATGATCCGGCGGTACACCGAGTGCTGGGCGATCGGCACCTCGCCCGGCCCGAAGACGCGGGAGAAGGCGTACCCGGCCGGGCCGGCGTCGTCGAGGGTCAGCGGGCCGCCGGGCTCGGCGGAGCGCAGCGGCTCCCGCAGGTCCAGCGCGGGGCCCCGGGCCTGACCGACCGGCAGGAGGCGCTTGTGCCAGGCCACCGGCCCCTGGAACGTGGCCCAGTCGATGTCCGCCCCGGCCTCGTAGAGTTCCGCCGTGACGGCGGCGAGCACCGCGGCGGCCTGCCGCCCGTCGGTGGCGGCGGCGAGGCGCGCGCAGAGGTCCAGTCGGGCGTCGACGTCGTCCGGGTCGGGAGTGTCCGTGGTCGCGGCTCCGGCGGCCAGCACCGTGCTGAGCGCCTGCTCCAGGGAGGTACGTCCGTGCACGAAGTCGGCGATCGACGCCCAGCCGGGCGGCAGGTCGACCGCCTGCTCGGGTACCCCGCTGCCGCGCAGCGCCACGGCCAGCACGACCCCCGCGCAGATCCGCAGCAGCGGGCCGGAGAACGTCGTCACCGGGCTGCCGACGGCGGTCTCGAACCGGCCGACGATCTCCCGTACCGCCGGCAGGTCGTGGTGGAGCGCGAGCAGCCACCGCGGCGGGGCGGACCCGGCCACCGGGCGGACGGCGACCACGGGCGGTCGTCCGGTGGGCTCCCCCAGCGGGACGTCGGCGCGCAGCAGCCGGGCGCGCAGCGCGGCGGCGAGGCCGTCGGCGTCCGGTCCGGTGACCGCGCAGCGTACGGCGCGGGCCGGGCGGCCGAGCCGGGCGGTGGCGAGCACGTCGGCGATCTCGTCGGCCACCGAGGGGAGGAACTCCACCCACTGCGCGGCCAGCTCGCGCAGCACGTCGGGGCTGTCGGCGGAGAGGGCGAGCACCTCCGCGGGCCGCCCGGCCCCGGTGGTGGTCGGCGCGGGCCCGTTCGCCGCCTCGGCCACCACGTGCGCGTTGGTGCCGCCGAAGCCGAAGCCGCTCACGCCGGCCCGGCGGATCGGGGCCGCCGGCCAGGGTCGGGGACGCGGCGGCAGGTACAGGGGGCCGGTGTCCAACCGGAGCCGCGGGTTGACCGTCGGCACCGGCACCCCGGGGACGACCCCGTCCCGCAGGCAGAGAACGATCTTGGCCAGGCCGGCCAGGCCGGACGCCGAGTGCAGGTGCCCGATCCGCCGTTTCAGTGAGCCGAGCGCGACGCTGCCGGGGGCGACGCCGTGCCGGCCGAACACGTCGGTGAGGGCCCGCACCTCGATCGGGTCGCCGATGGCGGTGCCGGTGCCGTGGGTCTCGACGTACTGCACGGTGGTGGGGTCGATCCGCCCGTACACCCGGTCGAGCAGCGCGATCTGGGCCTCCAGGTTGGGGGTGGTCACCCCCATGGTCCGGCCGTCGTTGTTGACGCCGGTGCCGGCGATCGCGCCGAGGATCAGGTCACCGTCGGCCACCGCCGCGGCCATCGGCTTGAGCACCAGGGCGACGGCCCCCTCGCCGGGGACGTACCCGTTGGCCTTCTCGTCGAAGGTCTGGCACAGCCCGTCCGGGGACAGCGCGCCGGTGCGGGACAGCAGCACGAAGGTCAGCGGATCGAGCAGCAGGTCCACGCCGCCGACCAGGGCGATCTCGCAGCTGCCGGCGGCGAGGCTCTGGCAGGCCAACCAGACCGCCGTCAGCGAGGACGAGCAGGCGGTGTCGACCACCAGGCTGGGGCCGGTGAGGTCGAGGCGGTCGGAGAGCCAGGCCGCGACGAAGTTCTGCGACCGGCCCCACAGTGCCGCCGGCACCGGCCGGCCGGTCCCGTCCGGGCCGGTCGGGGTCAGTCCCCGGCCGTGGTCGAAGCCGTAGGAGTTCATCCGGGCACCGACGAAGACGCCCGCGTCGAGACGGCGGCGCACGGAGCGGTAGCCGGCGTCCTCCAGCGCCCGCGCGCCGACCTCCAGCATCACCCGCTGCTGCGGGTCGAGCAGGACGGCGTCACCGGCGGTCAGGCCGAACGCCTCGTGGTCGAAGGAGAACGGGTCCTGGAGGAAGGCGCCCCGGTGGTGGGTGCCCTGGTGGTCGCCGTCGCCGAGGTAGTGGTCGCGGGCCCACCGGCTGGGCGGGACCTCGTCCACCTCGACCGAGTCGTGGGTCAGCAGCCAGCGCAGGTCCGCCACGTCCTCGGCACCGGGAAGCCGTACGGCCATGCCGATCACCGCGATTCGACTGTCCGTCATGTTCGCGTCGCTCCTTCCGTCACACTCGGTGGGCAGGTCAGTGGCGCGGCTGCTGGCCGGTGGCGAGCAGTGGCCGCAGCAGGGCACTGAGGCTCGCCGTGGGCACCGGGCCGTCCGGGTCGGGCGCGGACGACACCGCACCGGCCGCCCTGATCACCGGGTCGGTCCCGGCCGCCGGGGCGGGTGGTACGGCCCGGTCGGTGAGCCGGGCCGCGAGGTCGGCCATGGTGCGGGACCGCATCACCAGCGAGGGGTCGACGGTCGTCCCGCTGAGCCGCTCGATGGCGCTGGTCAGGTCGGCGATGACCAACGAGTCCAGCCCCAGGTCGGGCAGGGGGCAGTCACCCGGGTCCTCACCGAGCACGTCGACGAAGGCGTCCCGCACCAGCCGGTACGCGACCCCCGGGTCGCCGTCCGACGGCGGCCCGGCCGGTGCGGCGTCACCACCGGCGGCATCAGCCGGGACGGGGTCGGCCGGGGCGGGCTCGGGGTCCGCCGTCGACGCGGGCCGGTGGGCGGCCTGCGGCGGCGCGGAGACGGTGGTCGGCTGCGGTACGGCGCTGCCGGGGAACACCACGGCACCCCCGGTGAGCAGGTGCGCGTCGAAGCCGGCCAGCGCCTGGTCGAGGGTGATCGAGTGCCCGGCGGAGAACGACTCGTCCGCCGCCATGCCGATGCCGGACCAGTTCGGCCAGGCGTGCGCGGTCACCGTCGGGCCGTCGTCGCCGGCCTGCTCGGCCAGGGCCAGCTGGTACGCGTTGGCCAGGGCGTAGTCCACCAGACCCCGGCCGGCGTCGGGCAGGGCACCGGCGATCGAGGAGACCAGGGCGACGTGGTCGGCGCCCTCGGTGCGGGCGAGCCGGATCACGTTGCGGGAGCCGGCGACCTTGGGGGCGGTCACCCGGGCCGCCTCCGACCACTGCCGACGACGCAGCGACCCGAACTGGTTGACCCCGCCGGAGCAGTGCACGATCCCGCGCAGTCGGCCCCACCGGTGGGTGAACGACGCGGCGGCGGCGGTCAACGCGACCGGGTCGGCGACGTCGCACCGCTGGTAGTCCACCTCGGCTTCCGGGCGCAGCCCGCGCAGGAAGTCCTCGGCGGCCCCGTCGACAGGCGACCGGCCGAGGATGCCGATGCGTCGGGCGCCGCGCGTCACCAGGTGCGTGACCAGTCGCCGGCCGCCCGCGCCGAGGCCGCCGGTGACCAGGTGGTACCCGTCCCCGGCCAGGTCGGCGGGGGGTCCCGGCCGGGCCGGGGACGGGGTCGGAACGTACCGGCTGCCACGGCGGTAGGCCACCACGGTGTCGGGGCCGGTGCGCAGCGCGGCGAACTCGGCGGCGACCTGCCGGGCGCGGATCTCGACCGGATCGGCCGGGTCGAGGTCGAGCACGGCGACGGTCAACCGGTTCTCGGCGGCGGCGGCGCGGACCGCGAACGCCCGCGCGGCGGCCTCGGGGTCGAGCAGCGTCCGGTCCGCCTCGTCGACGGTGGCCGACCGGTGTGCGACCCAGACCATCCTGCTCTGGGGCGGGACGGTGGCGGCGTAGGAGCGGAGCTGCTCCCAGAAGCCACGCAGGTCCGGTGCGGTGTCGGCGGACCCGGGGACGGCGTCGACCACCACCAGGGAGCGGGGGGTCACCCCGTCGGGGGCCAGGTCGGCGCCCTTGGCGGCGAGCGCGGCGGAGACCGCACCGCCGAGGTCCGGGTCCGCCACGACCACCCGCACGGTGGCCCCGTAGGCCGATGCGCCGGGCGGTGGGTCGGCGGGTCGCCACCGGGTGACCAGGGCCTCCGGTGCCGGCGTCGATGCCGGGTCGCCGGGGTGGCCGCCGTCGGCGGGCCCGGGGTCCACCGGTGGGGTGTACTCCGGGGGCAGGTCCACGGTGGTGACCGGGGCGGGCCCGGTCACCGTCGCGGCGGGGCGGGTGTGCCAGTAGCGGCCCCGGTCGAACGGGTAGGTGGGGAGCGCGACGCTCCGTGAGCCCGGCACGGACAGGGCGGCCCAGTCGATGTCGGCCCGGCCCTGCCGGACCTGGTCCACCACCACCGCGTGCCGCTGCGCCAGGTCGGCGGGGAGCGGGTCGGCGGGCCGGTGGCAGTCGACGCGGGCGACCGGGATCCGGCCGTCGGCGACCGCCCGGAGCTGCTCGGCGATCACCTGCCCGGTGGGGCCGCTCACCGCGGTCTGGTAGTCGAGCGAGGAACGGCCCACGTTGGCGGTGTGGCAGAGGTCGGCGGTGGCCCGGTCGTCGGGGGCGGCCGCGAAGGAGTCGGCGTAGGCGGCGGCGAGGCGGCGTACCGCGTCCTCGGTGGCCGCGGACACCTTGACCACATGCGACTGCTGCGGCAGGGGTTCCCGGTCGGCGGGGAGCGGCGCTTCCTCGACGATGACGTGCGCGTTGACCCCACCCATGCCGAACGCCGACACCGCCGCCCGACGCGGCGCACCCGCCACCCGAGGCCACGACACCGGCTTGTCCGCCACAAAGAACGGCGTGTCCTCGAACCGGATGTGGTCATTCGGCCGCACCACATGCAACGTCGCCGGCACCACCCCGTGCTCCAACGACAACAACACCTTCACCAACCCGGCAAGACCCGCCGCCGGCTCCACATGACCAATATTCGACTTCAACGAACCAATCGCACAGAACTGCGTCCGCGACGTGAACGCCCGCCACGCCCGGGTAAGACCCTCCACCTCGATCGGATCACCCAACGAGGTTCCCGTCCCGTGCGCCTCCACCATCCCCATCCCCTCCACACCAACACCCGCATCCCGCAACGCCGCCACAATCACCTCCCGCTGGCCGACGGGGCTCGGAGCGGAGTACCGGGTGGTCCGGCCACCGTGGTTCACCGCCACCCCCTTGATCAGACCCCTGATGCGGTCGGCGTCCCGTTCGGCGTCCGCGCGGC
>NZ_JBMDWU010000222.1:0-5949 GCF_048594385.1 Micromonospora sp.
GCGGGTCGGCGCGTGCGCCGGCGTGGATCTCGCCTTACCCCCCGGCGATACCCACGGCCTGCTCGGCGAGAACGGGGCCGGAAAGTCGACCCTGATGAAGATCCTGCTCGGGTTGGTGCACCGCGACGCCGGCACCATCACGCGCGGCACCGAACCGGTCGAGATCGACAGTCCGCAGGTCGCCGCCGACCTCGGGCTGGGCATGGTGCACCAGCACTTCAGCCTGATCGAACCGCTCACCGTCTGGGAGAACGTCATCCTCGGCGACACCGGGCGGATCGACCGGGCGGCGGCCTGCGCCCAGGTCGAGGAGGTGTCCCGACGGTACGGGCTGCCCATCGACCCGCACGCCCGCATCGACCGGCTCTCCGCCGGGGAACGGCAACGGGTCGAACTGATCAAGTGCCTGCGCCGTGACCCGTCCATCCTGATCCTGGACGAGCCGACCTCGGTGCTCACCCAGGCCGAGTCGGCGGAGCTGTTCACCGTCCTGCGCCGCGTGGTGCAGGCGGAACGGCGGGCGGTCATCCTGATCAGCCACAAGCTCGCCGAGATCATGGCGGCCACCGACCGGGTGACCGTGCTGCGGCGCGGCGCGGTCGCGTTCCACGGCGCGACGAAGGACACCACCGCCCAGCAACTCGCCCGGCAGATGGTCGGCCGGGAGGTGTCGTTGCAGTCCGAGAGCGCGGCGCTGGGCCTGCTACCCGTCGAGCGTCCCGAACCGGTCGAGGGCGTCGCCCCGGCGGCCGGGAACGCGACGACGTCGGAGCAGCCGGCGGCGCTGCGGCTGCGCGAGGTGACCCTGCTCGTCGGCGGCCTGCCGGTGCTGGACAAGCTCACCCTCGACGTCGCCCCCGGCGAGATCGTCGGCCTGTACGGGGTCGAGGGCAACGGCCAGGCCACCGTCGGTGAGCTGCTGTCCGGGCTGCTCGTCCCCGACTCCGGCACCGTCGAACTCGACGGCCGGCCGGTCGACCTGGTCCGGCCCGGCGCGCTGCACACCGCCGGACTCGGCATCGTGCCCGAGGCCCGGCACCACTCCGGCGTGGTGCTCGACATGAGCGTCGCCGAGAACCTGGTGATGAAGTCCCTCGCCGGGGTCACCTCACGCGGGGTGCTCAGCCGGCGCAGGATGCACCGGATCGCCCAGCGGCAGATGACCGAGTTCAACATCGTCGCGCCCTCGCCGGACACCCCGCTGCGCAGCCTCTCCGGCGGCAACCAGCAGCGGGTGGTGCTCGCCCGGGAGCTGTCCGCCGGGCCGAAGGCGCTGGTCGCCGCCCAACCCACCCACGGGCTGGACGTCGGCGCGATCGAAGACATGTACGTGCGGCTGCGGCAGGCCGCCGCGGAAGGGGTGGCGGTGTTGCTGATCTCCACGGAGCTGGAGGAGGTGATGGCCCTGGCCAACCGGATCGCGGTGATCTCCTCCGGCCGGATCGTCGGGGTGCTCCCCACCGCCGAGGCCACCGCCGAGCGGCTCGGCATGCTGGTCGGCGGGGTGAGTCACTGATGGCCACCCTCGGTATCGACGGCACCGGCCAGCGGCTGCTGCGCCGGCTCAACCCCGGCCCCGGCGGCTGGCAGGTCGGCCTCGCCACCGTCGCCACGGTGGGTGTCGCGCTCGGCCTGTCGGCCCTGCTGATCGCGGTCACCGGCGGCTCACCGGCCGCCTCCACCAAGGCCCTCTACCAGGGCAGCATGGCCACCCCGGCGGCCTGGTCCACCTCCCTGCTGTACGTCGCGCCGCTGCTGCTGGTCGCCGTCGGGGCGTGTGTCAGCGCCCGCTCCGGCTTCTTCAACATCGGCCAGGAGGGGCAGGTGCTGATCGGCGCGCTCGCCGGCGCGTGGGTCGGCCTGCGGCTGGCCGTACCCGGACCGCTGCTGCTGGTCCTGGTGCTGCTCGCCTCGGTGGTCGGTGCCGGCGTCTGGGCCGGGCTCAGCGCGCTGATGTACCGGTTCCGGGGCGTCAACGTCGTGGTCAGCACGATGCTGATGACGTTCCTCGCCCAGCAGCTCATCTCGTTCGCGGTGAACACCCCGTGGCTGCTCCAGGAGTCCCGGCTCGGCCGGGGCACGCTGTCCCCGCAGTCCAACCCGGTGCCCGAGAACGCCCGGCTCGCCTCCCTCGGTGACTACCCGAACCTCCAGCTCAACGGGGGCCTGGTGCTGGCCGTCGTGGTGGCGGTCGTGCTGGCGCTGGTGATGGCGCGTACCCGGTGGGGTTTCCGGTTGAAGATGGTCGGTCTCAACCCGGCGGCGGCCCGGCACGCGGGCGTGCGGGTCGGCGCCCTCGGCGGCATCGCTCTGGCGATCTCCGGTGCGCTGGCCGGTCTGGCCGGCGCGCTGCTGCTGACCAGCCCGGTCGGCACCAACCGGTTGCAGCCGGGGATGTCGCTCAACATCGGCTGGGACGGCCTGCTGGTCGCCCTGGTCGCCCGGAACAACCCGCTGCTGGCCATCCCGGTGGCGGTGCTGTTCGGCGTGCTGCGGGCCGGCGGCAGCTTCCTGGCCGCCACCGGAGTGCCGTCGTTCCTGGTCGACGTGGTCAAGGCGCTGCTGGTGCTGGCGTTCGTCGCACCGCCGGTGGTGATCGGCATGCTGCGTCGACGCCGCCTGGCCGACCAGCCGGCGACCCCGACCAGCCCGACCACTCCGACCGCCACGGTGGCCTCGCCCGAGCCGACCGACCCGTCGGCCCCGGCCACCCCGACCGCGTCGGTGCCCGGCCCCCGCAGCACCGCGCCGGAACCGGCGGACCCCGGCGACGCCGGGCCCACCGGCACCAAGGACGCCATGGAAGGCAGGTTGGCATGAGCGCCGCCGACAACATCGCCACCATCCTCTCCAGCGGGGCCCGGCTCACCGTGCCCCTGGCCTTCGCCGCCTGCGGGGAGTACGTCGCCCAGCGCGCCGGCACCCTCAACATCTCCGTCGAGGCGATGATGCTCGGCGCGGCGTTCGGCTCGATCGCGGTCGCCAGCGCCACCGGCAGCGCCACCATCGGCCTGGTGGCCGGCGCGCTGGTCGGGGTCGCGGTGGCATTCGTGCACGGCATCCTGTCGCACCGGGTGCAGATCAACACGTTCGTCGTCGGTCTGGTGCTCAACGCGCTGGTGCTCGGCCTGACCAGCTACCTGATCACGGTGAGCACCTTCACCGGCCACCAGGTCTGGCAGGTGGACGTCCCGGTGCTGCGGGACATCCCGATCATCGGCCCGATGCTGTTCGTGCAACGCTGGCCGGTCTACCTGCTGCTGGCGGTGGTCCCGCTGACCTGGTGGCTGGTCGAGCGCAGCCGGTGGGGGCTGGAGCTGCGCGCGGTGGGGGAGAACCCGCAGGCCGCCGACGTCAGCGGGATCGAGGTCAACAAGCGACGGCGGCAGGCGCTGCTCTGGTGCGGGCTGCTCGCCGGGCTCGGCGGGGCGTACCTGGCCGTCGGCGAGGTCGGTTCGTTCAACCAGAACATGACCGCCGGCCGGGGCTACCTGGTCATCGCGGCGGTCATCTTCGGGGCCTGGCGGCTCGGCCGGACCCTGATCGGCTGTGTCGTCTTCGGCCTGGCCGACGCGATGCGGCTGGCGCTGCCGGCGCTCGGGGTCACCATGAACTCGCAGCTGCTGATCGCCGCGCCCTACCTGCTGGCCCTGCTCGCGATGCTGGTGTTCGCCACCGCCCACCGCGAACCCCGGGCGCTGGCCCAACCGTTCCAACGCGGCACCACCTGACGGGGGATTCCCCGACTCCGGTCCGCCCACACGGCGCAGCGGCCACCCTCCTCCGGTGGCGGTCGCTGCGCCGTGTGGGTCCTGGGTCGGCACCCACCCGCCGTGGGGATCTCGTTTCGCACGAGGACCCGGGGGCCCACCGGGCATACCATGACTTTTTGTCACGATCGGTCGTGACAGCGGGACACTTCCGCAGCGCCTCGCGCGCTTGATTGGCTGGTCAGGCATCACGGGAGTGATCCGGATGCGCCGCCGATCCGAAAGAAGAACCCATGCCAAAGCCCGTGCGGGTCGTGCTCACCACCCTCGGTGTCCTGGTCGCCGTGCCGGTGCTCCTGCTCGCCACGACCGCCGTGGTGAACGTCGTGGCGACCCGGTCGGAAGCCTCCTCGATCACCCGGTACGGGCAACCCGTGCCCGTGGCCGGCAAGCGGATGAACGTGGTGGTCGCGGGGGCCGGCACCGAGACGATCGTGCTGCTGCCCGGCCTCGGCACCGCCGCCCCCGCACTCGACTTCCAGCCGCTGATCACGGAACTCCAGCGCACCTACCGGGTCGTCGCGGTCGAACCGTTCGGCACCGGCCTGAGCGACCCCGCCGACACCGAGCGCACCGCCGCGAACATCACCGCAGAGGTGCACGAGGCGCTGCGGCACCTCGGCATCGGCCGGTACGTGCTGATGGGCCACTCGATCGCCGGGATCTACGCGCTGACCTACGCCGCCAGCTACCCCGACGAACTCGTCGCCTTCGTCGGCATCGACAGCAGCGTCCCCGACCAGCCCGGTTGGGACGACCCGATCCCCACCGGCGTGATCGTCGGCCTGAGCAGGCTCGGCATCACCCGCGCGCTGGCGGCGATCACCGACGACCCGTACGCGGGCCTGCCCTACGACGAGCGGACCCGGGAACAGTTGCGGTTGCTCACCGCGAAGAACACGGCCGCCCCGACCATGGTCGACGAGATGGAGCACGCCCCGGCGAACTTCGCCGCAGTCAGCGGGAAGACCTTCCCGAAGGGCCTGCCCGTCCTGTTGTTCGTCCGGTCGAACGACACCGACGTGGCGGACTGGGTCGCCCTGCACGAGCAGCAGGCGGCGAGCGTCGACACCGGTGAGGTGGTCATCCTGGAGGGCGACCACTACCTGCACCACACCCTGTCGCCGGAGATCGCCCAGCGGACCAGGGCTTTCCTGGCGGCCCGGTCGCTACGCTGAGCCGGTGACGGACACCTGGCAGGGTGCGCCGCGAGTGGCCGCCGACCTGCGGGCGATGCGCCTGTTCACGGTGCTCTCGCTGGGGCTGGGCATGCTGATCGGTGGCGTCGTGCAGGTGCTGCTCGGCGTCGGCGTGGCAGGCGGCTCCCGCACGGTCGTCCTGGTGGTCGCGACGACCGTCGCCGTCCTGGCCGGGCTCGCCGCGATTCCCCTGCTGCTGCGGGGCCCCGATGAGGTGCCGCCCGGCCATCCGCTCGTCCTGGTGCTGCTGGCGCTGGCCGGCGCGGTGTGGGTGCTGGCCGTCGTGCCGCCGTTCGCCGGCTGGGGGTGGGCGTTCACCCTGGCGATGGCGGGCGGGGTGCTCAGTTGTCTGGTCCGGGAACGGTTCCGGGTGACGGTGATCCTCGGCACCTGGGCCGTGATCGGTCTCGGCGGCCTGATCGGCGTGCTGACCACGGTGCGCGTCGGGCCGCCGCCCGATGCGGCCGCCGACGCCATCGTGCTCAGCACCGTCGCGGTGTTCACCCTGCTGCCGCTGAGCGCGGTCTGGGTGCAGCAGGTGGTGCTGCGGCTGGAACACGCCCGCCGGCTCGCCTCCGACCTGGCGGTGGCGCGGGAGCGGCTCCGGTTCGCCGCCGACCTGCACGACATCCAGGGCCTTCCGCTTCTTCGCTATTTCGCCGATGTGGCGGTATCGAAACGACGCCGACCCCACAACATCGGCGACATTGAGTCGATCAGCACCTCCTGGAGGAATGCCGGTGGGAGCCGGCGACCACCAGGGTCGACCTGTTACAGGATGAACCCGGGCAGACCGGAGACCTGCGCCGGGACGCGTTACTTGCCGCCCTCGCGGAGCACCTGCCCGCCCAGATGGATCTCGCTGCGCCCGACCGGGTCGAGACGTGGGTCGGCCCGAGAGCCGGCCCGGCGCCGTCGCTGTTTAGCCCCAGTGGCGGGATCACTAGGGAGAGTTTACCCCCCACCCGCACAACCTCGCC
>NZ_JBMDWU010000223.1:0-7280 GCF_048594385.1 Micromonospora sp.
CTCCGCCGCCGGCTGCTGCCAGCCCCGCGCCTTCATGAGCCGCTCCAGCACCGCGCCCAACGGCTGCGGATCACGCGGGTCCGGCCCCGGCCCGGAGTAGCCCCGCAGCCGCCGTCCACCGCCGTCGGCCGCGCCGGTCACCCCCGGTCGCCGGGTGCGGGCCGCCGCCTCCCGCCGGGCCCGCGCCGCGTCGAGCACCGCCCGCGCCAGCTCCGGCCCGCTCGCCCCCGCCGCGTCACCGGCCGCAGCCGCCGTCCCCCCGGGCGCGGCGTCCGCGTCGTCGCCCGCCGGTCGGCCCCGCGCACCCGCCGCGCCCCCGCCGGCTGCACCGGGGGTACGCGCACCGCGTGCCCCGCCCGGGGTGGTGCGCCCCGGGCGACCCGTCGACCCGGTGGGCTGCTCCGGTTCAGTCGGCACGACGGACCGTCCCCTCGCCGACGGCGTACCGGGCGCCACGCAGGGCCACCGGGACGTCGTCGTCCACCGCACAGGTCACCAGGAGCTGACCGGCCCCGCCGACCAGTTCGGCCAGCCGCTCCCGGCGACCCGCGTCCAGCTCGGCGAAGACGTCGTCGAGCACCAGCACCGGCTCGATCCCGTCGGCGCGCAGCAGGTCGTACCCGGCCAGCCGCAGCGCCAGCGCGTACGACCAGGACTCGCCGTGGCTGGCGTACCCCTTGGCGGGCAGCGGGCCGAGGGTGAGCACGAGGTCGTCGCGGTGCGGCCCGACCAGCGTGGTGCCCCGCTCGATCTCGGCCGACCGGGACTCGGCCAGCGCGGCGGTCAACGCCTCGGCGAGCACCTCCCGGTCGGTGCCCACCCCGGTCAGCTCCACCGACGGCCGGTACGCGATGCCCGCCGCCCCGGCCCCCGCCGCCACCGCGTCGTACGCCTTGGCCACGTGCGGGGTGAGCGCGGCGACCAGTTCCAGCCGGCCGGCGAGCAGTTCGGCCCCGTGCCGCGCCAGGTGGGCGTCCCAGACCGCCAGGGTCGACAGGTCACCGCCGCGCGACCCGCCCGTCTTACGGGCCAGGTACGCCGTGCGCAGCAGGGCGTTGCGCTGCTTGACCACCCGGTCGTAGTCGGCGCGCACCCCGGCGTACCGGGGCTGGCGGAGCACCAGCAGGTCGTCGAGGTAGCGGCGGCGTTCCGCCGGGTCGCCCCGGACGAGTTCCAGATCCTCCGGGGCGAACAGCACCAGCCGCAGCGCGCCGATAACGTCCCGGGCCCGCCGGGCCGGGGAGCGCCCGAGCCGGGCCCGGTTGGCCTTACCGGGGACGATCTCCAGCTCGATCAGCAGTTCCCGGCCGTCGTGCACCACCGCACAGCGGATCACGGCGGCGGTCGCGCCCAGCCGGACCAGGGGTGCGTCGGTGGCGACCCGGTGCGAGTCCAGGGTCGCCACGTAGCCCAACGCCTCGACCAGGTTGGTCTTGCCGACGCCGTTCGCACCGGTCAGGACGTTCGGACCCGGCTCCAGATCGACGCCGACCCGCTCGTACGAGCGGAAGTCGACCAGTTCGAGCCGGCGGACGTACACAGCCTGTGGATGCCGCTCAGCGCTTGTGCACGGCGTGCCCGCCGAACTGCTGGCGCAGCGCGGCGACCGCCTTCATCGCGGGCGAGTCGTCCTGCCGGGAGGAGAACCGGGCGAACAGGGCGGCGGTGATGACGTTGAGCGGGACGGCCAGCCGGATCGCCTCGTCGACCGTCCAGCGCCCCTCACCGGTGTCGTCGGTGTACCCGGTCAGCGTGGCCAGGTCCGGGTCCTCGTCCAACGCGCGGTCGAGCAGGTCGAGCAGCCAGGACTGGACGACGGTGCCCTCCCGCCAGGACTTGATGATCCCCGGCACGTTCGTGACCATCTCGGCGGCGGAGAGCAGCTCGAAGCCCTCGGCGTAGGCGTGCATCAGGCCGTACTCGATGCCGTTGTGCACCATCTTGGCGTAGTGGCCGGCGCCGACCGGGCCGGCGTGCACGAAGCCGTGGTCACCGGCCGGCTTCAACGCCTCGAAGATCGGCATCAGGTGGTCGACGTGCTCCTGCGCGCCACCGACCATCAGGGCGTAGCCGTTCACGTTGCCCCAGACACCGCCGGAGACGCCGACGTCGACGTACCCGATGCCCCGCTCGGCCAGCCGGGCGGCCCGGGGCGCGTCGTCGCTGAACCGCGAGTTGCCGCCATCGATGATGATGTCGCCCTCGCCCAGCACCTCGGCGAGCGCATCGATCGTCGCGTCGGTGACGGCGGCGGGGACCATCACCCAGACCGCCCGGGGCGACTGCAACTTGTCGGCCAGTTCGGCAAGGCTCGCGACGTCACTGCGGTCGGCGTTGCGGTCGTAGCCGACGACCTCCTGGCCGGCGGCGCGCAACCGCTCGCGCATGTTGCCGCCCATCCGGCCGAGTCCTACCAGGCCGAGCTGCATCTGCTCCTACCTCCGTGCGTCCGGGTGCTGCCGGTGCCGATCAGCGGGACACGCGGATCGGCATGATGAGGTACCGGTACCCAGGGATGACCTCGCCATCCTCACCTGCGGGGGAAATCACCGCCGGCTTGAAGGCGTCCACGAAGCGCAGCAGGGCGTACTGGGCCCCCAGGTTGGCCAGGCCGTCGATCAGGTACTGCGGGTTGAACCCGATGGTCAGCGGCTCGCCGGTGAAGGTGGCCTCCATCGCCTCGCTGGCGCGGGCCTCCTCGGTGCCGCCGGCCTCGACGACCAGACCGTCGGAGCTGAAACTGAGCAGCACCGGGGTGGTCCGCTCGGCGACCAGGGCGACCCGCTTGACCACCTCGATCAGGGTGCTCACCGGCACCCGGGCCTCGGCGTTGCTGGTGGCCGGGAAGAGCGAGCGGACCGGCGGGTAGTTGGCCCCGTCGAGCAGCCGGCTGGTGGTGCGACGGGTGCCGCCGGAGAAACCGATCATGCCTTCGCCGGCACCGCCCTGGGACAGCGCCATGGTCACCTGGCCGCCGAGCGGACCGAGCGCCTTGGCGGTGTCGTTCAGGGTGCGGGCGGGCACCAGGGCGTTGATGCTGATCTCGGGGTCGTCCGGGTTCCACTCCATCTCGCGCAGGGCGAGCCGGTAGCGGTCGGTGGCGAGCATCGCCAGGGTGCCACCGGAGAGTTCCAGCCGGACCCCGGTCATCATCGGCAGCGTCTCGTCCCGGCCGGCGGCGATGGCCACCTGGCCGACGGCGGCGGCGAAGGCGGCGGCCTCGACGGTGCCGGCGCTCTCCGGCATCTCCGGCAGGGCCGGATAGTCCTCCACCGGCATGGTGGGCAGGGTGAACCGGGCGCTGCCGCAGACCAGCTCCAGGTGGGCGCCGACCGCGGCGATGTCCACCGGCTTGGCCGGCAGCGCCTTGGTGATCTCGGCGAGCAGCCGGCCGGAGACCAGGGCGGCCCCGTCGGCGTCGCCCTGCACCTCGACGGTCACCTGGCTGGAGACCTCGTAGTCGAAGCCGGAGACCTGGAGGTTGCCGTCGGTGACCCGCAGCATCACCCCGGCGAGCACCGGTACGGACGGCCGGCTGGGCAGGCTCTTCGCGGTCCACGCCACCGCTTCGGCGAGCGCGTCGCGCTCCACTCGGAACTTCATCAATGCCTCCGCGTCGACGTCAGCGACAACTCTCTCATGCCGACCGCTGCCCACCGTCCCGCCCGACCGTGCGGGTACCCATCGCACCTTAGGGCGCGTGGGCATCGGCTGTGCGCCCGACCCCGTGCTTCCGGTGCCGGGGTGACTGCCGACGGCAGCGCTGCGGCCCGATCCACAGGAAGTCCAACGGTGATGATTGGTTTTTGATTCTTCAGAAGAGATAACTCATCGTCTTCATCGCACCTGTGCAAACTGTGGGTAACTCGCGTCGTCGCAGCTCAGACACGTTATCCACCGGTGGGTTCGCTGTGGAGAACCGGGGGGTAAACCCGGTCGGTGGTCCACAGGCACCCGGTGTCCCCAGAGTTGTCCACCGTTGTCCACCGGTTGTCCACCGGTAATCCACCGGGTTTACCCCCAGCGCTGTGGACAACCGGTCGGACCCGGACCGCCGTCATCCCCAGAACCTTCAACAGGTTGCCCACAGGCCCACCGTCGTCGGTGGACAACGCCGCGGTTGTCCCCAGCCGTCCACAGCACTGTCCCCAGGGTTTGTCCACAGTCTGTGGGTAACCGGCTCCGGACGGAGCGTGGTTATCCACCGGTTGTGGAACAGGGGGTGTGGACAACCGGGCGGTCCTGTGGACAAAGAAGACGGCGTCATGCGCCGATCGTGGCCCCTCGACCCGGTCGAGGGTCAACCTCGCTGGGGCGTACCGCCACGCAAACGCCCGGCCGAGGGCATCGGCCGGGCGTCGGTGGTGCAGCGGGAGTGGCGTACGTCTCAGGTGTTCTGCTTGATCCGGTTGGTCAGCTCGGCGATCTGGTTGTAGAGCGAGCGCCGCTCCGCCATCTGCTGGCGGATCTTCCGGTCGGCGTGCATCACCGTGGTGTGGTCGCGTCCGCCGAACGCCTGCCCGATCCGGGGCAGCGACAGGTCGGTCAGCTCCCGACACAGGTACATGGCCACCTGGCGGGCGTTCACCAGCACCCGGGAACGCGAGTGCCCGCGCAGGTCCTCCAGGCTCACCCCGAAGTACTCCGAGGTGGAGATCATGATCTGGTCGGCGGTGATCTCGGGCCCGGTGCCGTCGGGGATGAAGTCCCGCAGCACCTCCTCGGCCAGCGACAGCTCGACGTTGGAGCGGGTCAGGCTGGCGAACGCGGTGACCCGGATCAGCGCCCCCTCCAGTTCCCGGATCGAGTTCGACACCCGGGAGGCGATGAACTCCAGCACGTCCGGTGGGGCGTACAGCCGCTCCTGGGCGGCCTTCTTCTGCAGGATCGCGATCCGGGTCTCCAGGTCGGGCGGCTGGATGTCGGCCAGCAGCCCCCACTCGAACCGGGTCCGCAGCCGGTCCTCCAGCGTCGCCAGCTGCTTCGGCGAGCGGTCGGACGTGATCACGATCTGCTTGTTCGCGTTGTGCAGCGTGTTGAAGGTGTGGAAGAACTCCTCCTGGGTCCGCTCGCGGTTCTCCAGGAACTGGATGTCGTCGATCAGCAGGATGTCGACGTCGCGGTAGCGGCGCTGGAACGCACTGGTCTTGTCGTCCCGCAGCGAGTTGATGAAGTCGTTGGTGAACTCCTCGGTCGAGACGTACCGGACCGAGCGGGCGTTGCCGAGCGTCTGGGCGTAGTGCCCGATCGCGTGCAGCAGGTGTGTCTTGCCCAGCCCCGAGCTGCCGTAGATGAACAGCGGGTTGTACGCCTTGGCCGGTGACTCGGCCACCGCGACGCTCGCCGCGTGGGCGAACCGGTTGGACGAGCCGATGACGAACGTCTCGAACATGTACTTCGGGTTGAGCCGGTTGCCGCTGGACTCCGTACCGCCGGGGCGTCGGTCGCCGGCACCGGGGCGGTGGTCGACGCCGGCCCGACCGGGCCCGCTGTCGGTGGCGCCGTCGCGGGCCAGGCCGCGCGGACCCTGCTGGTCACGCGGCGCACGCCCCTGGTCCCGGTACGCGGGCTCGTAGCCGCGCGGGTCGGTGTCCGGCTCGGCGCGGTGGCGTTCCTCGAAACCGCGCCGCTCGGGGGCGGGGCGGTCCAGCCGTGCCGGTTCGGCGAAGCCGACGCCGAACAGCGTGTCCTGACCGCCGTCGCGGCTGGCCGGAACCCGGGCCGGGCGGTGCCCGTCCGGCTCCGGTTGCCCGGCGGGCGACCGTTCCCCGGCCTGCTCCGGCGCTGGCCCGGCCTCCCGGGGGTACGGCGGTTCGGGTTCGTCGTAGGCCGGCGGCCGGAATCCCGGATAGTCGTCCACGGCCGGACCCGGTTCCACCACGGCGGCGGCCTCCGGCCCGCTGCGGTAGACGGTGCCGGCCGGTCGACCGGCGGCGTCCTCGGCGATCCGGACGGTGACCGCGACCTGGATCGGTCGGCCCAGCCGACGGGTGAGCGCCTCGGTGATGGCCGGGCGCAGCCGGGACTCGATCACGTCGCGGGTGAACGCGTCCGGCACCGAGAGCAGCACGGTGTCCTCGACGATGGCCCGCAACCGGGTCAGCCGCAGGTACGCCCGCTGCTGCGCGGAGATGATCTCGTCGGCGAGCTCGTCCGTGGTCGCCGTCCACACCGCGGCAAGGTCGGTCGTACCGGCCACCGTCGTGCCACCCCCTCGCCTCTGCTCCCCGGACGCCGCCGTCTCCCGGCTGTCCGGATGCCGGGTACCGAGCGGTGTGACCTCTCACCCACCCGGACGCCGAACCGGTCGTCCTCCACAAGTTATCCACAGCCTGTGTACCGACCGATTGTGGCCGCCCGCCGGGCGCGGGTCGGACCTGCCCCCTGCCGTGGCCGGGGGCTGAAGCGGGTTCACCGTGCCGAACGATTGACTACCGTGTCCGGTCTTGCCTGGCGGCGACATCCCGGAACTGGAGACGCTGACCGCAATCGGGCACGGTAACAGCGATGTCGCCGCATCATCAACCGTCGACGGGCCTGGCGCGTTGTCGGCATCAGCGAAATCCCCCGCTTTCGGGCGGTTGTCGCCGCAGGTGAAGGCCCGACTACGCCGGTTTGACGGTGATTGCCCCCCGCCCTAGGGTGGAGGGGCTGCTCTTACGCCCTCTGCTAGGGTGATGGGTGCTTGCTGCCCATGGTCGCGCCCCGTAACGCCGGGGTGACAAGCCACTCGGGCAGCGCCGATCGGGGCCACCGCAGCGGCGGCCTGGACCACCACGACCCGGACGATCCATGTGTCTGGGCGTCCGACAACGGAGAGCCTGACGTGAGCAAGCGCACCTACCAGCCGAACAACCGCCGGCGCGCGAAGACCCACGGCTTCCGGCTGCGCATGCGCACCCGGGCCGGCCGCGCCATTCTTTCGACCCGTCGCGCCAAGGGCCGCACCCGCCTGTCGGCCTGAGGCCGACAGGGTCCGCTCCGGGGACGGCAGTCGTGCTGGCGGCCGCGCAACGACTGCGGCGCAGCATCGACTTCGCCGCAGCGGTTCGCGGTGGCCGACGAGCCGGTCGGGGCACGCTCGTCGTGCACCTGACCCTGCCGGTCACACCCGGAGCCGCAGACGTAGCGCCGGAGCCGGCGCGGGGCGGTGCGGGGGCTTCCTCCGCACCGGTGTCCCGCGCCGGCGTCGTGGTTTCCAAGGCGGTCGGGCCCGCGGGGGGCCGTAACCGGGTCCGTCGCCGGCGGCGGCCTCTGGCCCGGGAACGGCGCGCCGCCCG
>NZ_JBMDWU010000224.1:0-9549 GCF_048594385.1 Micromonospora sp.
ACGCCCCTGTCGGAGACTGGTGTGTTCAACCCGTCACCCCGGCCCCCGGCGCGACGCGCGCCGGGGCCCACGTTCTCGAAGAAGGAATGTATGGCCCAACCTGACGAACTGCTCGACGACGACCACTACCCCGCCTACACCATGGGCCGCGCCGCCGACATCGTCGGCGCCTCGCAGGACTTCCTGCGCCGCCTCGACGAGGCGAAGCTGATCATCCCGGTCCGTTCCGCCGGCGGGCACCGCCGCTACTCCCGCTACCAGCTGCGCCTGGCCGCCCGGGCCCGGGAGATGGTCGACCAGGGCACCGCCCTGGAGGCGGCCTGCCGGATCATCGTCCTCGAAGACCAGCTCGAGGAAGCCCTCCAGCACCAACGCGACCGCGAACGCCGCCAGTAGGCCGACGCCGCCGCTCACGCGCTTTCCGCGGTGTCGTGTCAGTTCGGCGCGGGTGATCAACGCGGCGGCGTCGCGGGTGAATCGTGCGGCGCGACCCCCGTACTCCTTGGTCGCGCTGGTCGGCGCGTTCCGCTGCCGCCCGGATGGGCGCGGCCTTGCGACGGCCATCGCGGCGGCGTGTCCGCTCTGTGGTCGCACCTCGTACGCGCGGCTGCGCTGTTCCGTGGAGCCGGCGGTTCCCGGTCAGAAACTCATGTACGATTGTCTATATCTTGCCGCGCGAGAAGGGCAATCGCCTGTGCTGCTTCGTTCGTCGTCGAGTCCGACCCGCCCGGCGCACGGTCGCCGATACGGGACTGACGGCCCACGCCTGCCCGGTCCGGCCCTGATCGGCGTCACTCCCTGATTCCGGCTGCGGCCCCGGTCGGCAGCCGTGGAAGACGCACTGCCGACACCCGGGACAGCCAGCGGTGACGGCTGGCCGAGCCGCAGCTCGACGTCGGGACAGACGTCGTCGTCACATCGTCGGTGCACCCATTCCCCATGGCTACGGCCGGAACGGCAAGGTGGCAGAGACATGAAGGTCCTCGTGATCGGTGGTGGCCCGGCCGGGAGCACCGCGGCAACGGCGATGGCCCAGGCCGGACTCGACGTGCGACTCGTCGAGAGCGCCCACTTCCCGCGGTACCACGTGGGCGAGTCGCTCACCCCGTCGTGCCGGGTGGTGCTGGACGTCATCGGCATGTCGAAGACTCTCGACGACCACGGCTTCGTGAAGAAGAACGGAGGCGTCATCCACTGGGACGACGACCAGTGGGCGTTCGACTGGCAGGCGCAGTCCGGGGTGCAGTCGTGGCAGGTCGACCGCAGCGAGTTCGACGCGCTGCTGCTGGAGCACGCCCGCCGCAACGGGGTCGCCGTCACCACCGGCGTCACCGGTCGGTCGGTGCGCTTCGCCGACGGCCGGCCGGTGGCCGTGGAGTGCTCCCCGGACGACGGCGAACCGTTCACCATCGACGACTTCGACTTCCTGGTCGACGCCACCGGGCGCAACGGGCTGCTCAGCGCCCGGCACTTCGGCAACCGTGAGCCGCTGAACAACCTGCGTAACGTCGGCATCTGGGGCTACTGGACCGGGGCCACGCTGCTGCCCGACACGCCGTCCGGAGGGATCAACATCATCTCTTCGCCGGAGGGCTGGTACTGGGTGATCCCGATGGCCGGCGGGCGGATGAGCATCGGCTACGTCACCACCAAGGACGCCTTCGCGCGTGACCGTCACGAGCACCCGTCGTCGGACGACCTGTACCGGCACCTCATCGCGGCCTCGCCGACCATCACGAAGCTGACGGCAGAGGCCGAGTTCCTCGGCGTGACGAGGGTCGAGACCGACTACTCGTACATCGCGGACCAGTTCTGCGGGCCCGGTTACGCGATCGTGGGCGACGCGGCGTGCTTCCTGGACCCGCTGCTGTCCACCGGCGTGCACCTCGCGCTCTACAGCGCGTTGACCGCCGCCGCATGCGTCGCCTCGGTCGACCGTGGCGAGGTCGACGAGGCGGAGGCGCTGAGGTTCTTCGAATTCGCCTACCGGCGCGCGTACATGCGGCTGTTCGCGCTGGTGACCATCATGTACGAGCGCTACCTGGGCAAGGACGGCTTCTTCCGCACCTCCGACCGGTTGATCGGCGACGAGCAGTCCGCGCAGCCGGACGCCGACGTCTCCTCCCGGTCCTTCGCCGAGATCATCGGTGGTCTGTCCGACCTGCGGGAGGCGGCCGACTCGTCCACCCGCGTCATCACCGACCGCCTGCGGGAGGAAGCGGTGCGGGCGCAACTGCAGGTGGTGCACGCACCCGGCTCCGACGGACCCGACTTCACCCCGGTCCGGGGCGACCCCCTGTCCGACGCGGAGTCGGCCGACTACCGCCTCGTCACGAGTCCGCGACTCGGCCTCGAACGGGTCCGTGTGACACACCCCTGAACCCGGTCCGCCGCGCACCCCGGCCGGACGGCACCGGCCGGGGTCGCGGCGACGGGGGTTGCCCTGGCCGTCCCGCCGGGGCAACCCAGCGGGAACCCCCTGACCTACCCGTCGAGCTGGCCGGTGGCGACCAGCCGGCGGTACCAGTGGGCGCTGTCCTTCCAGCGACGTTCCTGCGTGTCGTAGTCGACGTGGATGATGCCGAACCGACGGTCGTAGCCGTAACCCCACTCGAAGTTGTCCAGCAGCGACCAGACGAAGTAGCCCCGCACGTCCACGCCCTGCGCGCGGGCGTCGGCCACCGCGCCGATGTGCCGGCGCAGGTAGTCGATCCGCCGGTCGTCGTGGATCCGCCCGTCGGCCGACACCACGTCGTCGAACGCCGCGCCGTTCTCGGTGATCATCAACGGCTGGCCCGGGTGGTCGCGCCCCAGCCGCACCAGCAGCTCGGTGAAGGCCGGCGGGTCGATGTTCCACCCCATCGCCGTGTACGGGCCGGGCTGCGGCAGGAAGTCGACGTCCTCGGCACCCACCCACGGCGAGTGCACCGACGCCCCGTGCCCGTCGGCGGCCGAGCGGGCCGAGTGCCCGTCCCAGGCGCGGACCAGGGTGCTGGAGTAGTAGTTGACCCCGAGCACGTCCAGCGGCACCGCGATCAGCTTCTCGTCACCGGGGCGCACGAACGACCAGTCGGTGACGGCGGCGGTGTCGGCCAGCAGGTCCGCCGGGTACGCCCCGTCCAGCATCGGGCCGAGGAACGCCCGGTTCGCCAGCGCGTCGATCCGCCGGACCGCGTCGGCGTCCGCGTCCGACCCGGACGCGCCCCGCACGACGTGCAGGTTCAACGTCACCGACAGCTCGGCGCTCGGCGTCAGCTCCCGCACCACCCGCCCGGCCAGGCCGTGCGCCAGGTTCAGGTGGTGCACCGCCGCCAACGCCGCCGCCGGTTCGGTGCGGCCGGGCGCGTGCACGCCGGAGCCGTACCCCAGGTACGCCGAGCACCACGGTTCGTTGAGCGTCGTCCAGGTGTGCACCCGGTCCCCGAGCGCGCCGACGATCCCCGCCGCGTACTCCTCGAAACGCAGCGCCGTTTCCCGCACCGGCCACCCGCCGGCGTCCTCCAACTGCTGCGGCAGGTCCCAGTGGTACATGGTCGCCACCGGCCGGATGCCGCGCTCCAGCAGTCCGTCGACCAGCCGGGCGTAGAAGTCCAGGCCGGCGGGGTTGAACCGGCCGGAACCGCCCGGCTGCACCCGGGGCCAGGAGATCGAGAAACGGTACGCGCCCAGCCCCAGCTCGGCGAGGTGGTCCAGATCCTGCGGCCACCGGTGGTAGTGGTCGGCGGCCACGTCACCGGTGTCGCCGTTCAACGTCCGCCCGGGGGTGTGGCTGTAGGTGTCCCAGATGGACGGACCCCGACCGTCCTCGGTGGCCGCGCCCTCGATCTGGTACGCCGCCGTCGCCGACCCCCAGAGGAAGCTCTCCGGGAAGTTGCGTGCCGTCATCGTCCCGCCCTCTCCGCGCCGACCACCACGCAGTGGTACGCCGACGACTCACCCGACACCAGCTCGGCGGTCGCCACCCCGCCCCGGAACCCCACCTCGAACTGCGCGCCCGGCCCCCCGTCGGGTGACGGGATGCGCACCCGCTGCCGTTGCCCCTCCGCCGGAGCGTAGAGCCGCAGCTCCACCCCGTCGGCCCAGGCGTAGTCGGGCCGGTCGCAGCGCGCCCCGAACCCGATGACCGCGCCGGGCCGGGCGAGCACCGGCAGGCTGTCGTACCCGTGCTTCTCGGTCACCCAGGCCGGGCCGGTGAGCTGCGCCCCGGTGACCAGGTGGGTCCAGGTGCCGGCGGGCACGTAGAAGGTGACCTGCCCGTCGGCGCTGAGCACCGGCGCGACGAGCACGTCCGGGCCGAGCATGTACTGCCGGTCGAGGTGCGCCACGGCCGGATCGTCCGGGAACTCCACGATCATCGGACGCATCATCGGGATGCCGTCGCGGTGCGCCTGTTCGGCGGTCGCCGCCAGGTACGGCATGAGGCCGAGCTTGAGCCGGGTGAAGTGGCGCAGCACCTCCACGGCCTGCTCGTCGTACGCCCACGGCACCCGGTACGAGCCGGAGCCGTGCAACCGCGAGTGCGACGACAGCAGGCCGAAAGCGATCCACCGCTTGAACACCGCCGGGTCGGGGGTGCCCTCGAAACCGCCGATGTCGTGGCTCCAGTAGCCGAAGCCCGACGACGCCAGGGACAGCCCGCCGCGCAGCGACTCGGCCATCGCGACGAACGTCGACTCGCAGTCGCCGCCCCAGTGCACCGGGAACTGCTGGCCGCCGGTGGTGGCGGAGCGGGCGAACACCACCGCCTCACCCTCGCCGCGTTCGGTCTCCAGCAGCTCGAAGACCGCCTTGTTGTAGAGGTAGGAGTAGTAGTTGTGCATCCGCTGCGGGTCCGACCCGTCGTGCCACACCACGTCGGTCGGGATGCGCTCGCCGAAGTCGGTCTTGAAGCAGTCGACGCCCATGTCCAGCAGCGACTTGAGCTTGCCGGTGAACCAGGCCACCGCGTCGGGGTTGGTGAAGTCGACGAGCGCCATGCCGGCCTGCCACTTGTCCCACTGCCACACCGACCCGTCCGGGTTGCGTACCAGGAAGCCGGCCTCGCGGCCCTCCTCGAACAGGTACGACCGCTGGGCGATGTACGGGTTGATCCACACGCACACCTTCAGGCCCCGCTCGTGTAGCCGGTGCAGCATGCCCTCCGGGTCGGGGAAGGTCGCCGGGTCCCAGACGAAGTCGACCCAGTGGAACTGGCGCATCCAGAAGCAGTCGAAGTGGAACACCGACAGCGGCAGGTCCCGCTCGGCCATCCCGTCGACGAACTCGGTCACCGTCTTCTCGTCGTACGACGTGGTGAACGACGTGGACAGCCACAGCCCGTACGACCAGGCGGGCACCCGGGCCGTGCGGCCGGTCAGCGCGGTGTAGCGGCGCAGCACGTCCTTCGGGGTGGGCCCGTCGATGACGTGGTAGGTCAGCGACTGGCCCTCCACACTGAACTGGGTCTGCGCCACGACCTCCGAGCCCACCTCGAACGACACGTGCTCCGGGTGGTCCACGAACAACCCGTAGCCGGCGCTGCTCAGATAGAACGGCACGTTCTTGTACGCCTGCTCGCTGGCGGTGCCGCCGTCGGCGTTCCAGATGTCGACCGTCTGCCCGTTCTTGACGAACGGGCCGAACCGCTCGCCCAACCCGTACACCGTCTCGCCGACGCCGAGCGCGAGCCGTTCGTGCACGTACCGGCGTCCCTCGCCGTCGGTGACGATGCCGATGCTGCGGCCGGTGGACGCGGTGACCAGCCGGTCGCCGTGCTTGAACTCGACCCGCCAGCCGTCGACCAGCGCGACCCGCACGGTCAGCTCGCCGGTGGTCAGCGACGCGCTGATCCCGGTGATGTCGACGGTGACCGGGTGCGTGCCGTCGGTGTCCAGCCCGAAGCGGGGTTCGCGGGGCAGCCCGCCGCTGTGGTGGCCGATGGTCACCCCGACCACGCCGGGTGCGGGGGAGAAGAACCGGACGGTGACGACCGGCCGGTTGAGCGTGTCGCCCCGGCCGTTGATCTGACCGGCCGGTGCGAAGACGGTGAAACCGCGGTCGTCCGGCTCGACCGATTCGACAGTGCCGGGGCGCAGCACGCTGACTCCCGGGCGCAGTTGCCAGTACCCGTCGGTGAACTTCACTTCTCGGCTCCTGCCGTGATGCCGCGCGCCAGGGTGCGCTGGAAGATGAGGAAGAACAGGATGGCCGGCACCAGGCTGATCAGGGCGCCGGCGTTGGTGGTGGGGGCGTCCATCAGCCGGTCACCCTGCAACGACGCGAGGGCGACCGGGATGGTCTGGGTCTGGTTGTCGATCAGCATGACCAGCGGGATGAGGAACTCGTTCCAGGTCCAGATGAAGAAGAAGATGAGCAGCACGGCGAGGGTGGGCCGCAGGTTGGGGAAGACCACCCGCCACAGCACCGTCCACTTCCCGGCACCGTCGAGCGCGGCGGCCTCCAGCAGCGCCCGGGGGAACGTGCCCAGCACCGAGGCCAGCAGGTACGTGCCGAACGCGCTCTGGATGACGGTGAAGATGATGATCACCGACAGTCGGGTGTTGTAGAGACCGATCTCCTTGGCGACGTAGTAGAGCGGATAGATCAACGCCTCCTGCGGCAGCATGTTGGCCAGCAGGAACACCCCGACGATCCACAGCCGCCCGCGGACCCGGCCGATACCCAGCGCGTACGCGTTGAGCAGCGACACGACGACACCGAGCACCGCCACCGACCCGGCGATGAGCGCCGAGTTCCACAGCTTGAGCGGGAAGTTCACCTCCGACCAGTACGTCCGCAGACCCGTGGTGTAGAACTCCGACGGCCAGCTCAGCGGGCCGCCCGACGAGTAGTCCCCGGGCGACTTGAACGCGTTGAGCAGCATGAACGCGAACGGCACCAGCATGACCAGCGCGCCCACGGTGACCAGTGCGAGCACCACCCAGCGGCTGACGCCCCGGTGGTGGCGGTCGCGCACCTTCTTGCGGTGGATCGGGACCTTGGCGATCGTCACGGTCATCTCAGATCCCCCGGTCCCGGCGTTCGCTGCGGGCCTGCACGGCGATGAAGACCACGGCCACCACCACGATTATCACGGTGAGTACGGTGGAGATCGCCGAGCCGTAGCCGACCTGGAGCTTCTTGAAGAACGTGTAGTACGCGAAGTACGACGGCACGTTGGTGGCGTTCTCCGGGCCGCCCCGGGTCAGCGCGAAGATCGGCCCGAACACCTTCAGGGCGGCGATCGTGCAGGTCAGGGCCACCACGAAGGTCTCCGGCCGGATCTGCGGCAGGGTGATCGCCCGGAACCGGCGCAGCCAGTTCGCCCCGTCGACCTCGGCCGCCTCGTACAGCTCCGGGTCGACCCGCTGCAACGCCGCCATGAACACGACCACCGGGTAGCCGATCTGCACCCAGATCATCACCGCCATCACCGCCGGCAGCGCGGTGTCCGGGTCGCCCAGCCAGTCGTGGCGCAGCGCGCCGAGACCGACCGCGTCGAGCACGCTGTTGAACGCGCCGTCGGGACGCAGGATCCAGCCCCACACGATGCCGGCCACCACCACGGGCAGCACCTGCGGCAGGTAGAACGCCGCCCGCAGGGCCGCCGCCGTCCGGGGCCGGAACCGCCGTCCGACGACGTCGAAGAGCACCGAGGCGAGCAGCAGCCCGAGCAGCGTCGGCACCACCACCATCGCGACGATCATCGCCACGGTGTTGCGGAACGACGCCCAGAACACCTCGTCGTCCAACAGCCGCCGGTAGTTGTCCAACCCGACGAAGGTGGGGTCGCCGACGCCCGACCACCGGGTCAGCGACAGGTAGCCGGTGCCGACCAGCGGTACGCCGATGACCAGGACGAACAGCACCGCCCCGGGGAGCAGGTAGAGCCAGTACGCCGCGTCGCGGCCGTCGCGTCGGCGGCGGCGCGGGGACGCGGGGGAGGGGGTCGGGGTCGTCGCCTGCGGTGTGCCGGCGACGGTGTCGGGGACTGTCATGGAGGATCCTTCCCGGCGGGGTGGGCGGGCGCAGCCGGTCGTGCCGGTCGCGCCCGCCGCTCGCCGTGTCACTTGCCGGTGATCTCCTTGACGCCGTCGGCGTACGGCTTGGCGATCGTGTCGAGCACCTGGTCGGGGGACTTGGATCCGTTGATCAGCGCCTGGAACCCGCCGACCAGCACGTCGTAGTAGCCGGGCACCGGCCAGTCCGGGTAGAAGGCCAGACCGTCCTGCTTGCTGACCGTGTTGAAGTCCTCGATCAGCTTGCGGTCCTTCGGGTCGGTGATCTTCGCGGGGTCACCGGCCACCGGGATGCCACCGTTGTTGCCGATCAGGTCCTGGATCTCCGGACGCAGGGTGATGTCGATGAAGTCGTACGCCAGGCTCTTGGCCTTGCTGTTGGTCGGGACGACCCAGAGGTTGCCGGACGAGCCGGCGTTGAGGGTGTTGCCCGGGAACAGGAAAGTGTCCCAGTTGGCCTTCATCTCGGCCTTGAACCGGCCGTACCACCAGCTCCCGGAGACGATCATCGGGGTCTTGCCCGCGATGAACGCCGTGCCCATGTCCTCGGCCTTGAGGCTCGCCGAGTCCTTGGCCACGTAGCCCTTGCGCACCCAGTCGGCGAAGGTGTCCGCGCCGTACTTCAGCGGGTCGGCGCGGAAGTCGACCGGGTTCTTGTAGAGCTGGTAGTTGTCGACGAACTGCCGGTCGGCCTTCGACAGGGCCAACTGGTAGAACAGCTGCCCGGCCGGGTACTCGGCGCCGGCCATGCCCAGCGGGGTGATGCCCTTGTCGACGAAGGTGTCCATCGCGGCGGTCAGCTCCGCCATGCTGGTGGGCACCGTGACGCCGTTGCGGTCGAACAGGTCCTTGTTGTAGTAGACCGTGACGTACTCGCCGTAGTTCGGCACCCCGAACCAGTTGCCCGACCCCATCACGCCCTTGTCGCTGTACCGGGCGGTGGTCTGCAGGCTGGGGCTGAGCTTGCCGGCCCAGCCGCGCTTGTCCGCCTCGCCGCTGAGGTCGGTGAGCAGGCCCTGGGACGACAGCAGGCCGGCCGTCGCGTTGCCCTTGTTGTACTCCATGATGTCCGGGCCCTCGGACGAGTTGATGATCATGCCGGCGTTCTGCTGGATCTGCTCGAACGCCTTGCGCTCGAAGCGCACCTCGACGCCCGGGTGTTCGGTCTTGAAGATCTCGATGGCCCTGTCCCAGCCGACCCCCATCGCGCTGTTCTCGCCCTCGTAGTGCCAGAGCTTGAGGGTCTTGGCCCCGCTGTCGTCACCGCTGTCGTCGCCGCCGCACGCGGCCACGGTGGTCGTCGCGGTGGCCGCCAGGGCGATCGCGGCGACGATCCGGCGGAATCGCTGCATTGCTATCCTCCTCGTTGAGTATCGAGCCCGGTACTTCACTGGGTCCGTCGTCGCGTTGCCGCGCGGCGACGGGCCGTTTTACCTGGTCAGCCCCTATCGGGGTGACGGCTTCGTGGTGCTGCGGTCGATCCCCGGATCTCCAGCGCGCACGGCAGCAACTGCTGGTGGCGCTCGTTGCCGGCCCCGTCCAGGTGGCGCAC
>NZ_JBMDWU010000225.1:0-4089 GCF_048594385.1 Micromonospora sp.
CGTGGCGGTCTCCGGCTGGATGCGGGCCCTGCGCGCCGACTCCGCACCGGGGGCGGGGTCGGGAGAGGCCGGCGGGGATCACGATCTGGTGACCCAGGCGGTGGTCGCCGCGCGGCGCAGTGGTTTCCACCGGGTGTTGCAGTCGACGCTGGCGCACGCGGCGCTCTGCCGGGCGGTCCGGGGCCGCCGGGAGGAGGCGATGCGGCTGCTGGTGGAGCTGGACGGGGACTGGAGCCGGACCCGGGTGATCCCGTTCGCCGAGTGGGTGCCGGCGGTGGGGCACGTCGCCGCGGTGCTCGGCCCGGACGCCGCCCGGCTGGTGCACGACATCCTCGCCCGGTCACCCCGGACGACCCCCTGGGTGGAGGCGGCCGGGCAGGCCGCCGACGCCACCCTGGCCCTCGGCGACGGGGACGCCCGGCGGGCGGCCCGGTTGTTCGCGGCGGCGGCGGAGCGCTACTCCCGGATGCCCGACACCACCGACCAGATGCTCACCACGGCGCTGTCGGTGCCGGCCCTGACCGTGGCCGACCCCGCGCAGGCAGCGGCCACCCTCGACCGGGTCCGTGACTTCGCCGACCGTAACGCGATGCCCGGTCTGCTCCGGCTGGCCACCCGGGTGACGCCCGGGAGCTGACCGGGGCCGAGATCGACCCCGGGCGGGGCCGATCGGAGCTGACGGGGATCGATGATCGACTCACCTGGGCCGACGATGCGGTGTCCGGGAGATCTGAAGGCGCTGTTCGGGCTCACCGGAGTCGATCACCCCAGACGACGTCCCCGGCGGGGTCCGGGGAGGTATTCCGCTTTCGCGTGGAATGTGACTTCTTGCGGGTGAGGGGCGAGTGTGCGGCGGGCGACGGCGACCGGGCCGGCCGCCGGCCCGGGGCACCGGCCCGTCGGCGGGCAGCTTGGGCACCCCGCGTTGCGGAACCGGTGCGCCCGCCGGGTGCGGCGAACCGCCGATCAGCGGCACTACCAGCCGGTACGGCACCGGATTCCCGTCCCGCCCACCGTCGGCGGCCCCGGGCCGGGGTCGTCCGGGCAGGTCGCGACGGTGACGGGTGGGTCACCCGGAGGGCTGCCGTCGGGCCCGCCCACCGACGGCGGAGCCGACGAACCACGAGCGGCGCGCCACAACGCACTCCCGGAACCGGGTGCCGACGTGTCACGATTCAGAGCACGGCGTACGGGGCGCCGACACGACCGCACCGGCAGGTGCGCGGAGGAGGATGTCCGGTGTCAGCGGGTGGCGCCCGCCGGGGACGGCGGGACAACGGGCTCGACGCGAGCGAGTACGCCGTCGCGGGCGACGTCGACCCGCGCGTCGGTGAGCACCTGCTCGACGTGCTCGCCGCGGGCGGGATCGCCGCCTACCTCCAGCCCTCCGCCGACCTGAACCCGATCACCCGGACCACCACCGTGCCGTCCCGGCCGGTCGACCGGCTCTACGTGGACCGTTCGCACCTGACCACCGCCCGGGACTACCTGACCCAGCTCGCCGACGAGGCGACGCCGGAGCCGGCCCGCGCCGAGCCGGACGTCGACGCCGAGTGGGAACGTCTCGTCGCCGCCTTCCACACCGCGCCCGCCGCCGGCAGCCATCCCTGGCCCGCGTCCGAGGACATCGACGACGACGGGGCCGATCCGGCCGCCCGCGCGGGTGGCCCGACCACCAGGGCGGACGAGCCGACGGGTCCGACCGCCACCGACGTACGCCGGTTGCCGTACGCGGCCGACATCTCCGGCATCTCGGTGACCCCCCGGGGCCGGCAGCAGGACGAGCCGTCGCTGCTGGACGGCCTGGACACCTTCGGGGCCGACCTGCCGGACGACCCGGAGGAGGGCTACACCCCGCCGCCGCCTCCGCCGCTGCCCCGGATCTCGAAGTACGCGGTGGTCGGGGTGCTGGGGATCGTGCTCGGTTTCGTGCTCTTCCTCAACCCGTCGTTACTGCCCGTGGACGCCTCGGTGGTCACCCTGCTCGGCTTCACCGGCATCCTCGCCGGGTTCGTCACGCTGATCTGGCGGCTGCGTCCCGGTGACGAGGAGGATCACGACCCCGACGACGGCGCGGTCGTCTGAGCCCTGCGGCACCCCGCCGGGGCCGGCGGTCATCCCGCCCGCATCCCGGGACACCACAGCCCTCACGCCGGGCGTAACAGTGGTGTAACTTACGGTCAGTAGGAATACCGCTGTAGGTCACTTCCCCCACCGACTGCCCGGTTGTTCCTTGCTCGCGTGGTCGGTCCCCTGCCGATCGGAATGCCCGAGATGCGACAGAGTTCACTGGTGGTGGTGGCCAACCGGCTCCCCATCGACGACAGCGTGGCGCCCGACGGCGCCTGTGAGTGGCGGCGCAGCCCCGGCGGGCTGGTCAGCGCCCTGCACCCCCTGCTCCGGCAGACCCCGGCCACCTGGGTCGGCTGGGCCGGCGGCACCGGGCCCGCGCCCGTGCTGCCCGACGTCGACGGCGTGCACATGCGGACCGTCCCGCTCAGCGCCGACGACCTGCGCGACCACTACGAGGGCTTCGCCAACGCGACGCTCTGGCCGCTCTACCACGACGCGGTGGAGCAGCCCGAGTACCACCGCCGCTGGTGGGAGGCGTACCAGCGGGTCAACCAGCGGTTCGCCGAGGCGACCGCCGAGGTGGCCGACCCGGGCGCGGTGGTCTGGGTGCAGGACTACCACCTGCAACTGGTCCCCGCCCTGCTCCGCGAGCTGCGGCCCGACCTGCGGATCGGCTTCTTCCTGCACGTGCCGGTCCCGCCGCCGGAGCTGTTCATGCAGCTCCCCCGCCGGGCCGAACTGCTGCGCGGGATGCTCGGCGCCGACCTGATCGGGTTCCAGCGGGCCCAGGCGGCGCACAACTTCGCCCAGCTCGCCACCAAGGTGCTCGGCCTGCCGGCCACCGACCGGCGGATCGGCGTGCAGGACCGGGTGGTGCGGATCGGGGCGTACCCCGTCTCGATCGACACGGCCGAGATGGCGGCGCTGGCCGCCCGGCCGGACGTCACCGCGCGGGCCCGCCGGCTCCGGCACGACCTGGGTGACCCGGAGCGGGTCATCCTCAGCCTGGACCGGATGGACTACACCAAGGGCATCGAGCAGCGGCTGAAGGCCTACAGCGAGCTGCTCGCCAGCGGTGACGTCAAGGTCCGGGACACGGTGCTGGTGCAGGTCGCCATGCCGAGCCGGGAACGCGTCGGCCAGTACCAGATCCTGCGGGAGCGGATCGAACGCGAGGTGGGCCGGATCAACGGCGAGTTCGGCCGGGTCGGCGAACCGGCCATCCACTACCTCACCCAGCCCTTCGACCGGGCCGAACTCGCGGCGCTCTACCGGGTCGCCGACGTCATGGCGGTCACCCCGCTGCGCGACGGGATGAACCTGGTCGCCAAGGAGTACGTGGCCGCCCGGGTCGACGACACCGGCGCGTTGCTGCTCAGCGAGTTCGCCGGGGCGGCGGCCGAGCTGGACCGGGCGTACCTGGTCAATCCGCACGACCTGGAGGGGCTCAAGCAGGGGCTGTTGTCGGCGCTGCGGGCCGGGCCCACCGACCTCGGCGACCGGATGCGGGCGATGCGCCACCACCTGCACCGGCACGACATCCGGGCCTGGGCGCGCTCCTACCTCAGCGCGCTGGACGACACCGGCTCGCTGCTCACCCGGCTCAGCAGCAGCGGCTGACCGCACCCGGCCCCGGCGGACGGCGGGACCGACGGCCGGGCTAAAGCGGGACGGCGGGACGGCCCGACGGCGGGACGGGCTGCGGCAGACGGCGGGCACCGTACGGGCCGATGTCCACCCGGCCCGTACGGTGGGTGGTCAGCCGCGGCCCGGCTCCTTGACCAGCCAGTCCAGGAGCGCGTCCAGCGGCTCCTGCCAGCGGGTGTCGAGCATCAGGTCGTGCCCCATCCCGGGGAAGAGCAACGGAGCCGCGCCGTAGCGGCGGGCCGCCCGGGTCAGCGCGGCCGGCGGGACGACCCGGTCGTCCGGGCTGCCCAGCACCAGCACCGGCGGGCGGCCCACCGCCGGCTCCGCCGGCCGGCCGGCGAGCAGCTGCCACTGCGCCCGCCGGCCGGC
>NZ_JBMDWU010000226.1:0-1795 GCF_048594385.1 Micromonospora sp.
CCCGCCCCGGTTATCAAGAGGTTTGCGGCACCCTCCCCGGTGATCAAGAGGTTGGCGTCAATCCAGCGAACAACTTTGACGCAAACCTCTTGATCACCGGATCGAGGGGCGGCGGGTGGCCGGGGTGCGATGGGGTCGGGAGAGCGGTGCGACCGGGTTTCAGGTGAGGTGGGTGTGCCAGGTCAGGGCGGCGGGGTCGGTGAGGGAGGCGACCTGGTCGATGATGACGCGCAGCCGGGCGGGGTCGTCTGCGGCCTGCCGCCACAGCGGGGCGAAGACCGGGTCGAGGGCGTCCGGGGCGCGGTCGGCGAGCACGGTGACCAGTTCGGTGAGCACCTCCCGCTGACGGTCGTAACGGGTGCGGGCGTCCGGGCGGCACATCACGTACCGCCAGGCGATGCCCTTGAGCAGGGCACACTGCGCCCTGATCCGGCGCGGCACGACCAGGTCGGCGGCGTAGCGGCGGTGCGGGCCGGGGCCGAAGCGGTCCCTGGTCGCCCCGACCACGGTCGCCACGAACCGGCCGGTGAGCACGCTGGTGGTGGCCTTGAGGGCGACCTGCGCCCGGTGGCTGCCGTCGTACCCGGCCAGCGGGGTGAGCACCGGGTCGGCGAGCAACTCGACGAGCACCCCGCCGAGGTCGTCCGGGGACTCCCCGGAGTAGACGGCGGCCACGTCGACACAGAGCGCGGCGCGTTCGTCCGGGTCGTTCAGGAGGGGGCGCAACGAGACGTACCCGCCGTGGATGCCGTCCTCGACGTCGTGCACCGAGTACGCCACGTCGTCGGCCCAGTCCATCACCTGCGCCTCCAGGCAGCGGCGGGCACCACCGGACGGGTCGGCGGCGGGCCGGTCGGTGGCAGGTTGGGCGAGGGCGGCCGGGCTGCCGGCGCGCAGCCAGTCGAAGACCGGGCGGTCGTCGCCGTACACGCCGAACTTGCGCAGCCCGGGGCGGCGGGGCCACGGGTACTTGCTGACCGCGTCGAGCGCGGCCCGGGTGAGGTTGAGCCCGGCCGGGCTGCCGTCCGGGGCGAGCACCTTCGCCTCCAGCCGGGTGAGCACCCGCAGCGTCTGCGCGTTGCCCTCGAAGCCGCCGCAGGACGCGGCGAGCCCGTCGAGGGTGTCCTCGCCGTTGTGCCCGAACGGCGGGTGCCCGAGGTCGTGGGCCAGCCCGGCGGTGTCCACCAGGTCGGGGTCGCAGCCGAGCCGGGCCCCCATCTCCCGGGCGATCTGGGCCACCTCCAGCGAGTGGGTGAGCCGGGTACGCAGGAAGTCGTCGGTGCCGGCGACGTGCACCTGGGTCTTCGCGGCGAGCCGGCGGAACGCCGCCGAGTGCAGCACCCGGGCGCGGTCCCGCTCGTACGGGGACCGGCCGTGGCCGGTGTCCTTGGGCGTCTCCTCGACCCACCGTTGCGCGTCGGCCGGGTCGCCGTCGACGCCGGGTGGTCGGGCGGGCGGTGCCACCATCCGGCCTCCCCTTCACGCTCGTCCCCCAGGGTCGGGGAGCCCAGGTTACGCCGCACCGCGCGGGTGGGCGCGCGCACCGGGAATCCCGCGACCCGGCCGGGCACCGACGCCGCGGGGGGCCCCCCCGCGGGGGGGGGGGGGGGGGGGGCGGCGGGGGGCGGCGGGCGGGGGCCGGGGGGTGGGGTGGGGCGCCGACCACCGCATACGCCCGTGAGACGCCTTGCGGTCCGGGGTGGCCGCGGCCTCGCGGTGCAGTCCGGGAGGTGTGGTTCGGCGGGAGGGCGCGGAGCGTACCGAAAAGGGATCGATGGGCGCGGAACGCATCGCT
>NZ_JBMDWU010000227.1:0-3207 GCF_048594385.1 Micromonospora sp.
GCGGAACACCACCTGGACCACGCCGGAGCCGTCGCGCAGGTCGACGAAGATGACACCGCCGTGGTCGCGCCGGCGGGCGACCCACCCGGCGAGCGTCACCGTGGTGCCGGCGTCCGTCGCGCGCAGGCTGCCGGCGTCATGGGTACGGATCACGACTTGCGTCTCCTCATCTGCGGTACGGCTGTTCCCCCGCATTGTGTCAGCCGCCCGGTCCGCCCGGTTGCGGGGTGAGCAAGGCCGGCCCGCCCACCGGACGCGCGGAACGGGCCGCCGGTGTTCCCGACGGCCCGTTCGCGCAGGGTGGATCAGAGGATCCGCTGGTGCATCGGACGATGCGGCGGATCGGTCAGATGATGCTGACGCCGTAGACGCTCAGCGGCTCGGTGACCGGCTGGAAGTAGGTGGTGCCACCGCGGGTGCAGTTGCCGCTGCCGCCGGAGGTGAGGCCGACCGCGCTGCTGCCGCTGAACAGCGAACCGCCGCTGTCGCCCGGCTCGGCGCAGACGTTGGTCCGGATCAGGCCGGAGACCGAGCCCTCGGCGTAGTTCACCGTGGCGTTGATGGCGGTCACCGAGCCGCTCTTGAGGCCGGTGGTGCTGCCGGAGCGCTGCACGCTCTGGCCGACGAACGCGTTGGCGGCACCGGTGACGTCCCGGAAGCTGCCGTTGTAGAGGGAGACGTTGCCGGTCGCGTTGGCGGCGTTGCTGTGCCGGACGATGCCGTAGTCGTTGCCCGGGAAGCTGGTGCCGGTACGGGTACCGAGCACGCTGGTCTGGCCGGAGTTCGAGTACCAGGTCGAGCCGATGTTGGTGCAGTGCCCGGCGGTCAGGAAGAAGGTCTGACCGGCGCTGTTGCGGACGTTGAAGCCGAGCGAGCAGCGACCGCCGCCGGTGTAGATCGCCTGGCCACCGGAGATCTTGGTGCTGAGCACGCCGGCCTCGGCCTCGACCCGGACGGTGCCACCGGTGCGCGCGGCGGCGGCCTTGACCCGCTCCAGCTTGGCGCCGGTGACGGTGCTGTCGACCGACACGACGACCTGGTTGGTGGCGGTGTCGGTCCACCACGCGGTGCCGGGGATCTTGGCCGACCGCTCCAGCTCGGCGGTGGCGGAGCGGAGCTGGGCCGCGCCCCGGGTGACCAGCTTCGGGACGGCACCGGCGGCGCGGACCTGCTTGGCGGCGGCGGTGTCGGTGACGGTGACGACCATCTTGCCGGTGGCGTCGGCGTAGGTGCCGGCGGCGCGGTCACCGAGACGCTCGGCCAGGCTGGCGGCGGCGTCGGGGGATGCGGGCGAGGCGGGGGCCGCCTGGGCGGGGGCACCCATGAGCGCGCCGGTGACCAGGGTTCCGGCCATGGCGACGGCGGCGGCGTGTCGGAGTGAGGACCTCGTGGGTCGCATGCAACAACCTCCGGAAGGGGGTGACGGGCGGCGTCATGAAGACACACCCGGGGACAACCGGCCGACCTGGGGAAACCGGCCGAGTGACTGAAGTATTCACATATTTAAGATCGTAATCAAGACATGCGTTTGCCCGGATTCACCCCACCAGCGGTTATGACGGTCAGGCAACATCGTGGACACATCCATGTCAGACCCTCCGCCGACCCGCCCCCCGCCCCCACGAACGGCCGGGCCCGAAGCGGCCACCGCCGACGGCCCGACGCGCCCGGTCCCGACCGCCGCCGCACCCGGTCCCGCAGGCACCGCAGCCGATCCCGTCGACGCACCGACCGACCTCCGCACCGTCCGGGCCCGGTGGACACGGGGGCGGTCCGACCACAGCCGGGACGGCACGTCACGACCGGGCCGCCGAGCAGGACGTCTCGTGCCGGCAGGCCCGATGGCGGCGGAGAACGGCAGCCCTCGACACCCGTCACCGGGAGTGATCATCAGTCGACCCCGTCACCCGATGGTCCACCCCTTTGCTCTGCTGCCCCCACCGCGACAGCTACACCAGGTAGCCACGCGTGAGAAGACCAGCGAACCGCACGCTGCAAGAAAGGGCAGTTCAGGCCGGTGCCGCTTCGAGAGCAGCAGAGCAAAGCGCGGAAGGGCAGGACCACGAGGGAGGAGACTTAGTGACGGAGCGTCACACCCGTCGACCCATCACCGAAAGTCACCCACTCCGAGGGACGGACGGGGCATCCGGGGTGACGCACGACGTCGACACAACCCCGGGCGACGCGCCGGGGCCGGAAGAGCCGTCCCCGCCCGTGCGGCACGCCGACGCGCCCGCCGCACGGCACACCCGACGCGTCCCCCGCAGGGGGTGGCGACGTGGGCGCACCTGCGGGCAGGCACGGGTGCGGTGAAACCGTCGGAGGGGACGATCAGGTCAGGCGCGGGCGGCCAGCTTGGCGGCCCGGGCGTCGCGCTTCTCCTCGAACCGGGACGCGGCCTGCTCCAAGCCGTCCAGGTGGGCGGCGATCCGGTCACGGGCGGCCTCACCCTCGGCGCCCAGGCCGGCGACGTTGAACACGTCCCACTGGCGCAGCACCGGGGCGACCACGTCGTCGCGGTGCTGACGCAGGTCGTAGATGCCGGCCAGGGCGATCGTCACCGACTTGCGGGTGAAGCCCTCGATGCCGACACCTGGCATCTGGAAGTCCTCCAGCACCTCGGCGATCGCCCGCATCGTCTGGTCGGGGGCCACCTCCAGGGCCGCGCCGAGCAGGTTGCGGTAGAAGACCATGTGCAGGTTCTCGTCGGCCGCGACCCGGCTCAGCAGCGCCTCGCAGACCGGGTCACCGGTGATCCGGCCGGTGTTGCGGTGCGAGATCCGGGTGGCCAGCTCCTGGAACGACACGTACGCCAGCGAGCGCAGCATCGACGAGTCGTGCGAGTTGGTGTAACCGGCGGTCATGTGCACCATCCGGGCCCGCTCCAGGGCGACCGGGTCGACCGCCCGGGTCACCGTCAGGTAGTCCCGGATGGCGGTGCCGTGCCGGCCCTCCTCGGCCGTCCACCGACCCACCCAGGTCCCCCACGCCCCGTCCGGTCCGAACAGGCTGGCGATCTGGTGATGGTACGAGGGCAGGTTGTCCTCGGTGAGCAGGTTGACGATCAGCGCCGTACGGGCCACCTCGGGCAGGGTCGAGTCCCCCTCCGACCACGCCTCACCGCCGAGCGGGCCGTCGTAGGTGCGCCCCTCGCTCCACGTCACGTACTCGTGCGGGAACCACTCCTTTGCCATCGACAGGTGACGG
>NZ_JBMDWU010000228.1:0-3819 GCF_048594385.1 Micromonospora sp.
CTGGCCGTGGGCGGACGGTGGGCCCCGTGGCTGATCTGCGGGCCCAACTGGCGACGCGGGTACGCGGAATGCTCTCCGAGGCGCTCGGCGTCACCCGTACCCGGGTTGCCACGGCCGAGTCGGAGCTGGCCGCCGCCCGGGACCGGCTCGCCCGGGTCCGGCGGGCCGCCGCCGGTGTCCCGGAGCGGGTCGGCGTCGAACGCGACAGGCGGCTGGCCGAGATCGACAGGCGGCACGCCGCTCGGCTCGCCGAACTCGCCCACCGGGCCGCCGAGGCGGCCCGCCGGGAGGCCCCCGGCGCGGCCAGCGCCCCCTGGTCCCACTGGCAGGTCACCCCGGCCGGTCGCGGTGAGAGTCCCGGCCCGCTGCGGGTCGGCACCCTGCGGGTCGCCGACGCCGAACCCGTCCCGGCGCTGGTGCCGCTGCTCGACGCCGGTCACGTGCAGCTGCACGGCGACGACCGGGAGGGTGCCGAGGCGGTGGTGTCGGCGCTGCTGCTGCGCGGTGTCGGCCGGCCCGCCCCGGGCCCGGTCCGGCTCTACGGGTACGACCCCGAACACCTCGGCGGCGGGCTCGCCGGCTTCGCCCCGCTGGGCACCGCCGGGCTGCTGACCTTCGTCGGGCCGGGCGGGTTGGCCCGGCTCCTCGACGACCTGGTCGAGCAGATCCGCCGGATCAACGAGACGGTGCTGGCCGGCGAGTACGGCTCACTGCGGGCCCTGGCCGCAGCCACCGGACGGCGGCCCGAGCCGTGGCGGGTCGCGGTGCTGCTCGGCGGCGACGAGCTGTCCCGCCACGAGCGCGGCCAGCTCGACCGGGTGGTCCGCACCGGCGCAGCCTGCGGGGTGCACCTGGTGGTACGCGGCATCGAACTGCCCGACGACCCCGGCCTGACCCGGATCCGTACCGGCGCGGACGGAACCCGGATCGGCACCCCGCCCGGCCCTCCGGTACGCCTCGACCCGCCCCCGCCGGCCACCCTGGTCACCGAGACCTGCCGCGAGATCGCCGCCCGGGTCAACGCCGGCCCGCCGCCGACCCCCTTCACCGACCTGTTGCCGCCGCCGGAGCAGATGTGGAAGGAGGACTCGGCGCACGGGCTGACCGCCCCGATCGGGGAGGGACCACACGGCCGTCCGGTGCTGCTGACCCTCGGCGACTATCCCCCGCACGCACTGATCGGCGGGCCGTCGGGCACCGGCAAGACCAACCTCATCTTCGCCTGGATCGGCGCGCTGGCCGCCCGCTACTCCCCCGCCGAGCTGGAGTTCTATCTGCTCGACTTCAAGGAGGGGGTGTCCTTCGCCCGGTTCGCCCAGGGCCGGCGCGACCCGAGCTGGCTGCCACACATGCGGCTGGTCGGCATCAACGTCAACACCGACCGGGAGTTCGGCCTGGCGCTGCTGCGGTTCCTCGCCGAGGAGCTGCGCCGGCGGGCCGACGCGGCCAAGAAACACGAGGTCACCAAGCTGTCCGAGCTGCGGGCGGTGGACCCGGCCGGGCACTGGCCCCGGATCGTCGCGGTGGTCGACGAGTTCCAGGCGCTGCTCGCCGGCCGGGACGTGGTGGCCCGGGAGGCCGCCGACCTGCTGGAGGACCTCGCCCGGCGGGGCCGCTCGCAGGGCATCCACCTGGAGCTCGCCTCGCAGGACGTGCGGGGCATCGAGGCGCTGTGGGGCCGGCCCGCGCTGGTCGCCCAGTTCACCCTGCGGATCGCGCTGCCCAAGGCGCTGCGCATCCTGGCCGAACGCAACGACGCCGCACAGGCGCTGCCCCGCTACCACGCGGTGGTCAACGCCGAGTCGGGCCTGACCGAGGGCAACGAGGTGGCCCGCATCCCGTCGGCCAGCGACTGGGAGACGTGGAGCGAGTTGCAGCACCGGCTGTGGCGGATGCGGCCCGCCGACGCCGCCCCGGCACGGCTCTTCGACGGTGACGCCATCCCCCGCCTCACCGAGGCCCCCGACTTCCGGGCCCTCACCCCGCCGCCGGGCGACGCCACGCCGCGCGGCCCGGTCGCGGTGCTCGGGGAGATCATCGACGTGCAGTCCCGGTCGGCGGCGCTGCGGCTGCCCCGGGCGCCCGGCCGTAACCTCGCGGTCCTCGGCACCCGGGTCGACGAGGCGTGCGCGGTGCTCGACGCCGCCGCCCGCTCGCTGGCCCGCCAGCACCGCCCCGGCACCGCCCGGTTCTCCATCGCCTGCCTCGACCCGGACGCCGACCCGGCGGCCCGCGCCCTCTACGAGGACCTCGCCGACGACGCCGCCTGGTACGACGAGGAGACCGTCGCCGAGCTGATGGCCGAGACGGCCACGGCGCTGACCCGCCCCGGCACCCCGGGCACCCCGCACTACCTGCTGCTGTTCGCCGTCGACGCGGCGGCCGGTGCGCTGGCCACCGGCTCACCCGGGTCGACCGGCCTGGACCGGCTGCGCCGCATCCTGCACGATGGGCCGGAACGGCGTACCCACGTGTTGGCCTGGTGGCGCGGGGTGGCCCGGATGCGGGCTGACCTGGGCGGGCCGGCCGCCCGTACCGACCAGATCGGCGCCTGGGTGGCCCTCGACGTGCAGGGCGGCGAGCTGGGCTCGGCGCTCTACCCGGGTTCCGGCGGGCCGGACTGGTACCCGCGTCCGTGGCGGGGGCTCTTCTTCGACCGGGCGGTGCACCGCACCGGACAGGTGATCATCCCTTATGGTCCGTCCCGATGAACGAACCGGTCCCCAGTGACACCTACGCAGCCCACGTGCGCCGGCTCGCCGAGCTGACCGGCCGGGTGGCCGCCCAGCGGGCCGAGGCGCAGGCCTGGCACGACCAGCAGTGCGCCGCCGCCGAGCGGGCCGTCGCGCAGGCCACCACCCAGCTCCGCGACGCCGAGCAGGAGGTCGTCGACGCCCGGTCGATGCTGGAGCGGGTCGACGCCGAGGTGGGACACCTCTGGGCCGAGCTACGGTCCCGGCTGGGCACCCGACGGATCGGCGACCCGCCGGGGCCGGCCAGGGACGTCACCGGTGACCCGGTGCCGCTGCTGCGCGGGGTCCGCGAACTGCTGGACCGTACCGGCCAACGCGGTGAGCTGCCGGGGTCGGTGAACCCGCTGCTGGCGCTGTGCGGGGTGGCCGGCGCGGTCGTCGCGTACGCCCTGGGGGCCGCCGCCCGCGCGGTGGGCGAGCGTTACGGCGGTGACCTGGCGGTGGGTATGCCGGTGCTGGCGCTGGTGGTGACGTTGCTCGGCCCGGTGGCCGGGCTGGCTCCGGCGAAACGGTTGGCGGACCGCCGGCACGCCCTGCTCGGCCCCCGCCCGCTGGCGATCGTGCTGGCCGCCGGGGTGCTGACCACGGTGCTGCTGCTGGTGTCGGCCCGCTGACCGCCCCGGGCGTCGCCCGGGGCGGTCAGGTGGCTCACGCCGGGCCGGCGACCGTGACTCACGCCGGCACGGGGACCGGGGCTTCACGCCGGGACGGCGACCGCCTCGCGCAGCAGCCGGCGGGCCAGCACCAGCCGGTCGGCGTCGTCGTCCAGGCCGGGCAGGTCGCCCACCCGCAGTCCGGTGGAGCCGAGCAGGGCGTGCAGGGCCGGTGCGCACTGGTCGGGCAGGGTGACGGTGCGGTCGACCAACCGCAGCGCCACCCGGCCGTCGGCGGCCGGGCTGAGCTGCCAGCGCAGGCCCGGGCGGGGAGCGATCCGGCTGTCGGCGGTGAGCGCGGTGAGCGCGGCGGCCTGCGCCAGCGGCCGGATCGGGGCCGGCCGGGCGGCCGGCCAGGCCCGGCTCCGCAGCCGGGCGGCCACGGCGGCCGGATCGGCCCGCAGCAACCAGTC
>NZ_JBMDWU010000229.1:0-10971 GCF_048594385.1 Micromonospora sp.
GCGGCCCCCCGCCCCCCCGCCGGGGCCCCCCCCCCCCCCCGGGGGCCCCCCGCGTCGATGTCGTGGTAGAGCTAGACCAGGCGGAGCCGGGCGGCGCGCAGCCGGGTCAGGGTGCGCTCCCGACCGAGCACCTCCAGCGACTCGAACAGCGGCAGCCCGACGGTACGGCCGGTGACCGCCACCCGGACCGGGGCCTGCGCCTTGCCCAGCTTGAGGCCGCGCTGGGCACCGACCGCCTCCAGTGTCGACTTCAGCGACTCCGCGTCCCAGGACTCCAGCGCCGTGTAGCCGGCGACGGCCGCGTCGAGCAGGTCGGCCGCCCCCTCCTTCATCGCCTTGGCCCAGGCCGCCTCGTCGATCGACGGTTCGGCGAGGAAGAGGAAGTCGACATTGGGCACGATCTCGCTGAGCACCGCGATCCGGGTCTGTGCCAGCGGCGCCACCGCGGCGAACGCGTCGGCGTCGAACTCCTCCGGCAGCCACGGCGGCGGGGCGATGGTGCCGGTGCCGGTCAGCCACGGCTGGCAGGCGGCCACGAACTCGTCGACCGGCAGCGCCCGGATGTACTCGCCGTTGAACGCGCGCAGCTTCTTCTCGTCGAAGAAGGCGGGGGAGGGGTTGACCTCGGTCAACCGGAACTCCTCCTCGATCACCGACCAGGGCACGATCTCCCGGTCGCCCGACGGCGCCCAGCCGAGCAGCATCAGGTAGTTGCGCATCGCGGCGGCGAGGTAACCCTCGTCCCGGTACGCCTCCAGGGCCACCTTGTCGCGGCGCTTGGAGAGCTTCTGCCGCTTCTCGTTGACCACCACCGGCACGTGCGCCCAGATCGGCGGCTTGACCCCCAGGGCGTCCCAGAGGAGCTGCTGCTTCGGGGTGTTCGGCAGGTGCTCCTCGGCCCGGATCACGTGGGTGATGCCCATCGTCATGTCGTCCACGACGTTGGCGAGCAGGAACACCGGGGAGCCGTCGCCGCGGGCGATGACGAAGTCCTCGATCAGCTTGTTCTCGAACGTCGGCTCGCCCCGGATCAGGTCGACCACCACGGTCGCGCCCTCGTCGGGGGTACGGAAGCGCAGCGCCCGCCCCTCGCCCGGCGGCAGGCCCCGGTCCCGGCAGAAGCCGTCGTAGCCCTGGTACTGCGAGCCGGTACGGGCCTGCACCGCCTCCCGGGTGCAGTCGCAGTAGTAGGCCCGCCCGGCGTCGTGCAACCGCTGGGCGGCGGCCCGGTGCTCACCGGCGTACGCCGACTGGAAGTAGGGGCCCTCGTAGGTGTCGCGGGCGATGCCGATCCACTCCAGCGCGGACAGGATGCCCTCGGTCCACTCGGGCTTGTTACGGGCGGCGTCGGTGTCCTCGACGCGCAGCACGAACACCCCACCCTGCTGCTTGGCGAAGATCCAGTTCTGCAGCGCCGAGCGGGCACCGCCGACGTGGAACATACCGGTCGGGGAGGGGGCGAAGCGCACACGTACCGTCACGCCGTCCAGCCTACGGCCGGCCGCGACCCGGTTTCGCCAGGGGGCCCGTCAGCGCACGCCCCGGATCTTGAGGACCAGGGCGCTGCCGAGCAGGGTCACCACGGCGGTCACCGCGTACAGCGTGGGGTAGCCGCCCAGGTGGACCACGATCGGGGCGGACAGCGCCGGGCCGAGCACCTGGGGTGCCGAGTTCGCGATGTTGATCACGCCGAGGTCCTTGGCCCGGTCGGTGGCGCGCGGCAGCACCTCGGTGATCAGCGCCGCGTCGACCGACAGGTAGACGCCGTAACCGGCACCGAGCAGCACCGCGGCGACCAGCGCCATCGACCAGGTCGGCGCGACCGCCAGCAGCAGCGCGGCCACCGCCATCACCACCCCGGAGACGATCACGTAGACCTTGCGCCGGCCGGACCGGTCGGACAGCATCCCGGCGACCACGGCGGTGAGCATCATGCCGAGGGTGTAGAGCAGGATCAGCACCAGCAGGCCACCCTCGGGGTCGGGGTAGCGCACCCCGTCGGTGAGGAAGTACAGCAGGTAGAGGGTGCCCAGGGCGTTGCCGATCTGCACCAGGAACCGGGTGATCCAGGCCCAGGCGAAGTCCGGGTGCCGGCGCGGGTCGATCCACATCGAGGCGACCAGCGCGCGCAGCCGCAGCGGCGGGCGGTGCTGCCGGGGCAGCGGGTCGTCGGGGGTGAGGAACGCGAACGGCAACGACAGCAGCAGCACCGCCAGCGCCATCGCGGTGTAGCCGGGCACGGTGCCGCTGACCAGGGCGGTGACCAGCACCGCGCCGAGCACCAGGCCCAGCGCCTGCGGGATGCCCACCCAGCCGGAGACCCCGCCGCGCTGCACCACCGGCACCCGGTCGGGGATGCCGGCGGTGAGGCTGGCCAGCATCGCGGTGAAGCAGACCTGGGCGGCGACCCAGCCCAGCGCCACCCCGGCGATGGTCTGCTGCCGGGCCAGCAGCACCAGCGCCAGCGCGCCGAGCACCGCGCCGCCGGCCGTCCAGACGTGCCGGCGGCCGAACTCCCGCCCGCCGATGCGCAGGCAGGTGCGGTCCGACAGCGCCCCGGCGAGCGGGTTGGCCAGCACCGCCGCGAGCGCGCCCAGCCCGGTGACGACGGCCAGCATCGCCTCCTTGTGGTCCGGCGAGATCCGTTCCACCTGCTGCGGCAGCAGCACCTGGATGGGGGTGAAGAAGGCCATCCACACCCCGAGGTTGGCCGCGAAGATCAACGCGATCCAGCTCCGCCGGACCGGGACGACCGGGTCGGCGAGCGCCGCCGGCAGCGAGGCCGGCGTCGGGTCGACGGTGGTCACCCCCGGCCGACCTGGGCCCGGTACCAGGCGTACGAGGACTTGGGCGTGCGGGTTCCGGTGGCGAAGTCGACGTGCACCAGGCCGAAGCGCTTGGTGAAGCCCTCGGCCCACTCCCAGTTGTCCAGCAGCGACCAGACGAAGTACCCGGTCACGTCCACGCCCTCGTCGATGGCGGCCCGCAGGGCGCGCAGGTGCCCGTCGAGGTAGCCGATCCGGTCCGGGTCGTGCACCAGACCGTCGGCGTCCGGGACGTCGTCGAAGGCGCAGCCGCCCTCGGTGATCTGGATCGGCGGCAGCGCGTCGCCGTACCGGTCGCGCAGGCCGACGAGCAGGGTACGCAGCCCGTCCGGGACCACCGGCCAGTCGAACGCGGTACGCGGGTAGCCCTCCAGCGGGACCAGTTCGAACGGCAGCGGGGAGTCCTCCTCGGGGGCGCATACCCCGGTCGGGTTGTAGTAGTTGACCCCGAGCACGTCCAGCGGCGCGGCGATCACCGCGAGGTCGCCGTCGCGGACCACACCCGGGTCGAAGCCCTCGGGGTAGCCCCGGCCCAGCAACGGGTCGGTGAACAGGTGGTTGTGCAGGGCGTCGTACGCCGCCGCGGCGGCATGGTCGGCGTCGGTGTCGCCGTGCCGGACGACAGGCGAGTAGTTGTTGGCGATGGCCACCGGTGCGGTGCTGTGGGCGCGCAGCGCGGTCACCGCCAGCCCGTGCCCGAGCAGTTGGTGGTGGGCGGCGGGGAAGGAGTCGAAGAGCAGGGTCTGGCCGGGGGCGTGTTCCCCGGTGCCGTGGCCGAGGCTCAGGTGGATGAACGGCTCGTTGAGGGTGATCCAGAGTTTCACCCGGTCGCCGAGGCGGGCGGCGGTCACGTCGGCGTACTCGGCGAAGTGGGCGGCGGTGTCCCGGTTGAGCCAGCCGCCGGCGTCCTGGAGCGGCTGGGGCAGGTCCCAGTGGAACAGGGTGGCGACCGGGTCGATGCCGGCGGCGAGCAGGTCGTCGACGAGCCGGTCGTAGAAGTCCAGGCCGGCGGTGTTGACCGGGCCGGTGCCGCCGGGCCGCACCCGGGGCCAGGCGATCGAGAACCGGTACGCCGACACCCCGAGCCCGGCCAGCAGCGCGACGTCCTCCCGGTGCCGGTGGTAGTGGTCGCAGGCCACGTCGCCGGTGCTGCCGTCGATGATCCGGCCGGGGGTGTGGGCGAAGGTGTCCCAGATGGACGGTCCCCGGCCGTCGGCGTCGGCGCCCCCCTCGATCTGGTACGCCGAGGTGGACACCCCCCAACGGAAACCGGCGGGGAAACCGGGGATCGGTGCGGTCGTCATCCACCCTCCCAGAACGCGAAACGTGTTCGCACTCTAGGGCGCGAAGTCCGCGAGCGCCATAGGTGCGAGGCAATGCGGGCGCAAGGGTTATCGGCGTGTCTTTTTCCGAACACGTCCCGGTAAGTCCGATTTAGCGCATAGAGTGCGGAATATCGCGGATGTCCTCAGTGGGGGAAGAACAGAATGATCCTCGTCGAACGCAGTGCGCACGTGACGGCGCCGGTGGAAGCGGTCTGGGAAGTTGTCCAACGGGCCGAGCAGTTGCCCGCCTGGTTGGCCGGGGTCCGGGCCGCCGAGGTCCTCTCGGGGGAGGGCTTCGGCCGTCGACAACTCGTCCAGGCCGGGCGCGGCTCGGCGCACGAGGCCGAGGTGATCGCCTACCAGGAACCCACCCTGATCGGCTGGCGGGAACGCGCCCGGGGTGCCGGGGCCCGCGCCGAGGCGCGCACCGAGATCTACGTGCAGCTCACCGCCGACGAGGAGGAGGGCGGCACCATCGTCCGGCTGATCGTGGTCCGCTGGCCGGCCGGCCCGGTCAAGGGCGCCCTGCTGCGCCTCGGACTGCGCCGGGTCGGTGCCGACCTGGAGGAGTCGCTGGCCCGGCTCACCGACCTGGCCGCCGTCGGCTGACCCGACCCGACGACGCGACAGGGCCCGGCGCACCGCGCCGGGCCCTTCGTCGTACCTCGGGGACTAGCTGTCCCCGCCGGTCTCGCCGACCGGGGCGGCGTTGACGTCGTCGATCGCGTACTTCTTGGCGGCCTCGGCCGGAACACCGGCCGGCACCACGCCGCGCAGGGCGAGCTGCCGCAGCGTCGCCACCGCCACCGACTCGGCGTCGACGTGGAAGTGCCGCCGCAGCGCGTGCCGGGTGTCCGACATGCCGAAGCCGTCGGTGCCGAGCGAGGTGTAGTCGCCGGGTACCCAGCGGGCGATCAGGTCCGGTACCGCGCGCATCCAGTCGCTGACCGCGACCTTCGGCCCGTCGGCGTCGGCCAGCTTCTGCTGGATGTACGGCACCCGCTGCTCCGCGCCCGGGTTGAGCAGGTTGTGCTCCTCGCAGAGCACCGCGTCGCGGCGCAGCTCCGTCCAGGAGGTCACCGACCAGACGTCGGCGGCCACCCCCCAGTCCTGGGCGAGGAGCTGCTGCGCCTTGAGCGCCCACTGCATGCCGGTCCCGGAGGCCAGGATGTTCGCCTTCGGGCCGTCGACCTGCGGGGCCGGCGCGTAGCGGTAGATGCCCTTGAGCAGCCCCTCGACGTCCAGCTCGGACGGCTCGACCGGCTGGTGGATCGGCTCGTTGTAGACGGTGAGGTAGTAGAAGACGTTCTCCTGGTCCTCGCCGTACATCCGGTGCAGGCCGCGCTCCACGATGTGCGCCAGCTCGAACCCGAACGCCGCGTCGTAGGCGACCACCGCCGGGTTGGTGGCGGCCAGCAGCAGCGAGTGGCCGTCCTCGTGCTGGAGGCCCTCACCGTTGAGCGTGGTCCGCCCGGCGGTCGCGCCGAGGACGAAGCCCCGGGCCATCTGGTCGGCCGCCGCCCAGAAGCCGTCACCGGTGCGCTGGAACCCGAACATCGAGTAGAAGATGTACATCGGGATCATCGGCTCGTCGTGGGTCGCGTACGCGGTGCCGGCGGCGGTGAACGAGGCGACCGAACCGGCCTCGTTGATCCCCTCGTGCAGGATCTGCCCGGTCGTCGACTCCTTGTAGGACAGGAACAGGTCCCGGTCGACCGAGGTGTACCGCTGGCCGTGCGGCGAGTAGATCTTCGCGGTCGGGAAGATCGAGTCGAGGCCGAAGGTACGCGCCTCGTCCGGGATGATCGGCACCCAGCGCTTGCCGAACTCCTTGTCCTTCATGATGTCCTTGAGCAGGCGGACGAAGGCCATCGTGGTGGCCACCTTCTGCTTGCCCGAGCCGCGCTTGACGTCGGCGAACCGCTCCGGCCCCGGGATCGCCAGCTTCTTGTGGCTGGTCCGCCGGGACGGCAGGTAGCCGCCGAGCTGCTCGCGCCGCTCCCGCAGGTAGGCCATCTCGTCCGAGGACTCACCCGGGGTGTAGTACGGCGGCAGGTAGGGGTTGTCCTCCAGCGCCTTGTCCGGGATGTCCAGGTAGAGGCGGTCGCGGAACAGCTTGAGGTCGTCAAGCGTCAGCTTCTTCATCTGGTGCGTGGCGTTGCGGCCCTCGAAGTGCGAGCCCAGCGTCCAGCCCTTGATGGTCTTGGCCAGGATGACGGTCGGCTGCCCGGTGTGCTCGGTGGCCGCCTTGTAGGCCGCGTAGAGCTTGCGGTAGTCGTGCCCGCCCCGCTTGAGGTTCCAGATCTCGTCGTCGGACAGGTGCTCGACCATCTTGCGGGTCCGCTGGTCACGGCCGAAGAAGTGCTCCCGCACGTACGCCCCGGACTCCGCCTTGTAGGTCTGGTAGTCACCGTCGGGGGTGGTGTTCATCAGGTTGACCAGCGCGCCGTCGGTGTCCGCGGCGAGCAGCGGGTCCCACTCCCGGCCCCAGACCACCTTGATCACGTTCCAGCCGGCGCCCCGGAAGAACGCCTCCAGCTCCTGCATCACCTTGCCGTTGCCCCGGACCGGGCCGTCCAGCCGCTGGAGGTTGCTGTTGATCACGAAGGTGAGGTTGTCCAGCTCCTCGCGCGCGGCCACGCCGATCGCGCCGAGCGACTCGACCTCGTCCATCTCACCGTCGCCGAGGAACGCCCAGACGTGCTGCTGGGAGGTGTCCTTGATGCCCCGGTGCTGCAGGTAGCGGTTGAACCGGGCCTGGTAGATCGCGTTCAGCGGACCCAGACCCATCGAGACCGTGGGGAACTCCCAGAAGTCCGGCATCAGCCGCGGGTGCGGGTACGACGGCAGCCCGCCGCCCGGGTGCGACAGCTCCTGCCGGAACCCGTCGAGCTGGTCCTCCGAGAGCCGGCCCTCCAGGAACGCCCGCCCGTACATGCCGGGGGAGGCGTGGCCCTGGTAGAAGATGTGGTCGCCGCCGCCCGGGTGGTTCTTGCCCCGGAAGAAGTGGTTGAAGCCCACCTCGTAGAGGGAGGCGGAGCTGGCGAAGGTGGAGATGTGCCCACCGACGCCGATCTCCGGCCGCTGCGCGCGGTGCACCAGCATCGCCGCGTTCCACCTGACGTACGCCCGGATCCGCCGCTCGATGTGCTCGTCGCCCGGGAACCAGGGTTCCTGCTCCGGGGCGATGGTGTTGATGTAGTCGGTGGTGGTCAGGGACGGCACCCCGACCTGCCGCTCACGGGCCCGCTCCAGCAGGCTGAGCATGACGTACCGGGCGCGTTTGGTTCCGCGCTCGTCGATGACACCGTCGAGCGACTCGACCCACTCGCTGGTCTCTTCGGGGTCGATGTCCGGAAGCTGGCTCGGCAGACCAGCGGTGATCACCGGGCGCTTGCGTTCCGTAGCCACAGGCGTTCCCTCGGTTGTGTGTGGGATAGGTCTCTCCGCCATCCTGCCCTCTGGTGGCACCCGTCGTCACGTGTAGCTCCCCCAGACGCGACGCTGAACACAGGTACCCGCCGGTAACTTTGCGTGGGTGGCCACCCGGCCGCACTCCCGGCCGCCCGGACACGGCACCGTCCGGCGGCCGGCCGTGCCCGGCCCCCGGGCCGGGGGCGGTGGCGCGACGGATGCGGCAGAATGCGCCGTATGCGCAGTGAGGTGATCACCGTCCGGACCGGTTCCCGACCCACCGTCGTCGACGTCACGGCCGAGGCGGAACGGTTCGTCGCCGGGCAGGGCGACGGCCTGCTGCACGTCTTCGTGCCGCACGCCACCGCCGGGGTGGCGATCATCGAGACCGGCGCCGGCTCCGACGACGACCTGCTGCGGGCCCTCGACGACCTGCTGCCCACCGACGACCGCTGGCGGCACCGGCACGGCTCACCCGGCCACGGCCGCGACCACGTGCTGCCCGCCTTCGTCCCGCCGTACGCGACGCTGCCGGTGCTCGGGGGCCGGCTCCAGCTCGGCACCTGGCAGTCGGTCTGCCTGGTCGACCCCAACGGCGACAACCCGTCGCGTCAGGTCCGCTTCTCCTTCCTCCCCGGCTGAACCGTCCCGGCCGAACCGCCCCGGCCGAACCGTCCCGGCCGACCCGGGCGCGGGCCGCTCAGCGCAGCCCGGTCTCCGTCTCGACCGTGTACCGGTCCCGGTCCACCGGCCGGGCGCGGGCGGTGGACGGCGGCCGGTCGTACGTCTGGTGCAGGCCGGGCACCCGGTCCTCGACCACGAACGACGCCCGGGGGTACGCCGGTGCGCCCGCCCGGCTCACGTACGGCAGCACCATGAAGTCCGCGCTGAGCTGTGCCGGGGTGATCGTGGTCCGGACGAAACCGCGCAGGTCGTTCTGGAACCGCAGGTGCGGGTTGGTGCGCAGCCAGGGATGCGAGCCGCTGGCCGAGTCGAAGCCGTCGCCGCCCGAGGTGACCGAGGAACAGACCAGCTCGGTGCCGACCGTCCGCGCCGCCGGGTCGAGGTAGTCGAGCTTCAGGTCGGCCGCCCAGTGCGCGTGCACGTCGCCGGTGAGCACCACCGGGTTGCGGACCCCGGCGGCCACCCAGCCCCGGGTGATCCGGTCCCGGGAGGCCAGGTAACCGTCCCAGGCGTCCATGCTGGTCAGCCGGGTCGGCCCCGGGTCACGGTCGCGGGCGGCGAAGAACACCTGCTGGGCGAGCAGGTCCCAGCGGGTGTCGGAGCGGCGGAACCCGTCCAGCAGCCACTGCTCCTGCGCCGTGCCGGTGATGGTGCGCCCCGGGTCGGCCGCCGCCGGGCAGTCCCGGTAGCCGTCCCCGCACGCCTGGTCGTCCCGGTACTGCCGGGTGTCGAGCAGGTGGAAGGTGGCCAGCCGCCCCCAGCGCAACCGCCGGTACAGCGCGATGTCCGGACCGCGCGGCACGGAGGCCCGCCGCAACGGCATGTTCTCGTGGTACGCCTGGAAGGCGGCGGCCCGCCGGGCCAGGAAGTCCGGGTCCGGCTCCTCCGGCACCGCGCCGGCCCAGTTGTTCTCCACCTCGTGGTCGTCGAAGACCACCGCCCAGGGGGCCACCGCGTGCGCCGCCTGGAGATCCGGGTCGGTCTTGTACTGGGCGTGCCGCTGCCGGTAGTTGGCCAGCGTCCGGGTCTCCGGCCCCTCGTGCCCGCGCGGCCGGTCGGGGCCGTACTCCCGGGCGTACTCGTACTGGTAGTCGCCGAGGTGCAGGATCAGCTCCGGCGCGCTCTCGGCCAGCCGCCGGTAGGCGGTGAAGTACCCCTGCTCGTAGTGGGAGCAGGAGACGAAACCCATCGCCAGCGCGGCGGGCAGGGACGTCGGGTCGGGTGCGGTGCGGGTGCGCGCGGTGGGGGAGAGGTGCCCCTCGGCCCGGAACCGGTAGAAGTACTCCCGGCCGGGCAGCAGCCCGGTCAGCTCGACGTGCACGCTGTGCGCCGACTCGGGCCGGGCGGTCTCCGTGCCCCGCTGGACGACGTGCCGGAACAGTTCGTCGGCGGCCACCTCCCACTGCACCTCGACCGTCCGGTCGGGCATGCCGCCCAGGCCGTCCTCGGCCAGCGGCTGCGGTGCCAGCCGGGTCCACAGCACGACCCCCTGGTGGTCGGGGTCGCCGGAGGCCACCCCGAGGGTGAACGGCCAGAGCAGCGGCCGGTGCCGGGCGGGGACCGCCGGCCGGGCGGGACGCCCGTCGGCGGCGTCGGCGGGCGTGGACAGGCCGGCGGTCGCGCCGGCCGCGCCGAGCGCCGCGCCGGAGAGCAGGACGGTGCGTCGGGACAGTGCCATGGGAGCCTCCCCGGGGTCCGGTGCGTTCCTGACCCCGGCAGCGTCGCGACCCACGGTGGCCGTCAGGTGACCACCGGAGACCGTCGCCCCCTCCGGCAGCCGAACAGCGCCCGGCTAACGGGTGCCCGTCAGCCGACGCCGCTGCGCGAACCGGTCGGGTCGGTGTCCTGCCGGGACCGTCCACAGCGGGTGTGGTGGACCGCCGTATCCCGGTCGGGTCGTGTCTGAGTGGGCGAGCGTGGCCTCCGTCGGTAATGCTGATCGCGTGACCACCCCGCAAGATCTCGACGACCGGTTCCGGGAGACCCTGGGCGCGTTGCCCGAGCCCGAGCGGCGGCGTGACCCCGGGCGACCCGTCCGGCCCGGTGCCGCGCTGACCGGGCACCAGTTGCTCGCCCTGTTCGACGCGCAGGTGACCAGCCGCCAGCTCGACCTGGCCGCGCGTTGGCTGCGCAGCTTCGACGAGGGCTACTACACGATCGGCTCGGCCGGGCACGAGGCCAACGCGGCGGTGGCCGCCGCACTGCGCCCCACCGACCCCGCCCTGCTGCACTACCGCTCCGGCGCCTTCTACTGCCTGCGTGCCGCCCAGGCCGTCGGCGACTTCCCCGGCGGCGACGTCGGGGCCGGCGGGGATCCCGCGGCGGTGACCGGATACCCGGACGCCGACGACCACCCGCCGGCCGGTGACCCCGACGGCGTCCATGATCCGGCCGACACCCCTGACGGCGACAGTCGGCCGGCCGACGCCCCCACCGACGGCGGCCGCCCGGCGGTCGACGACGTCCCCGCGCCCACCGGAGCGCACCACAGCAGCCCACCCGCCGCAGGTCCGGACACCGGCTCCCGGCCCGGTCACCCGGACGTGCCCGTTTCCCCGCAGGCCGCCGGCCCATCGGCCGGGGCGTCGCACACCGTCGCCGCGCCGCCCGCAGCCCCGGACGCCGGCGGCTTGTCGACCGGCCTGCCGGACACCGTGGCCGCGTCGCCGGGAACCCCGGACGCCGTGGCCGCGCCGCACCGGGCCCCGGACGCCGCCGGTCTG
>NZ_JBMDWU010000023.1:0-11646 GCF_048594385.1 Micromonospora sp.
CGTCGTCGACCTGGCGGTCGGTGTCGTCATCCGCGCCGCCTTCACGGGCGTGGGCACCCAGCAGACCAAGTAGTTACGCGAACCACTGGTCCGGGTCGTCAACGTGCTGATCACCGGCCAGAAGGACGGCCTCAAGGGCTCGACCCCCGAGTTCCGGGGCATCCCGTTCGACTGGATCGCCTTCGTCAACGCCGCGATCACCTTCGCACTGACGGCGGCGGCGCTGTACTTCCTGGTGGTCTACCCGATGAACCGGCTCGCCGAGCGGCGCAAGCGGGGCGAGGAGCCGCCGCCCGCCGCGCCGAGCGAGGAGGTCAAGCTGCTCACCGAGATCCGCGACGCGCTGCTCGCCGGCGGGCACGCCACCCCGGGGCAGCGCGGTGCGCTGGACGACGTGCTCGGCCGGCGTCCGGAGCCGCCCGCCCCGCGCTGACCCCCACCGGCGCACATCGGCCCCTGCGGAATTCCCGCAGGGGCCGCTTCCTGTCGTACACATGTTCGATAGAGTCCGGCCATGGAGCAGCGTAGGCACTGGTGGAACGGCAAATGGGGACGACTGGCGCGGCGGGACGTCTTCCTCCGCGTCGACGCCGACCGGTGGCACGTGGAGCAGCGGGCCGGCGGTTCGGAGGGCGTTTCCCAGTTCTACGAGTACGGCAGCGTCGACGAGGCCGAGGAGACCGTCCGGGCCCTGCTGGAGGGGACGGACGCCTGGCGGGAGCTGTCCCCGCGTCCGCCCGGTGCCTGGGGCCCGGCGGTTTAGCGGTGGGTGGGGCAGGGAACCGCCCGGGGATGAAGCAGCAGGGCATGGCAGAGCAGGCGGTCATCTCCCGGATCACCACCGGCATGCGGGTGGTCGACACGGTCGGGGTCGAGATCGGCACCGTCGACCTGGTCCAGCGGGGCGATCCCAACGCGGTGACCGTGCAGGCGTCGACCGCCGATCCGGGCGGCAGCCTGGACGAGCTGATCGAGTCGGTAGCCGTCGAGGAGCCGGACGTCCCGGCCGACCTCGCCGCCCGCCTGCTGCGCACCGGCTACCTCAAGGTCTCCACCGAACTGGCCCGCACCGGCGCGGTGTACGTGCTGGCCGACCAGATCGCCACGGTCACCGACGACCAGGTACGCCTGCACGTCCCCGTGGGCGACCTACCCCCGGAGGAGTGACCCCACCCACCACCTGCGCTGGCCGGGGGCGACAACCCTGTCACGCATCCTGGGTGAGTCGTCAACGTCATCAGCTCGAAAGGACCCGTAGAGGTATCGCTGCCCGTCGGCAGAGATGGTCCGGCAGAGCCCGGGGTTCGTCCGTGGCTGGTGGGGGCCGGGCGAGGCGGACCGGGCGACCGGGCACGCCCTGGTGTTCAGCGCCCCGTGACCTGCCTGGACTGACCCCCGACCACCGGGTTCCCCTCCGGTTCCTGCGGCCTCGGCAGCCCCACGGCCGGAGCCGGCGTCCGGCGCCGGAAGAGCAGCAGCATCAGGCAGCCGGCGAGCAGTCCCCAGAACGCCCCGCCCACGCCGAGCAGGCTCACCCCCGAGGCGGTGACCACGAAGGTGACCACGGCGGCCTCCCGGCTCCGGGGATCGGGAACGACCGACGGCGGGGTGGAGGAGAGGGCCGAGGTGAGGGCGCCGGCCAACGCGCCGAGCAGCGCGAGCCCGGCGACCGCCTCGATGAGCACGGGCGGGGAGAGCAGCACCAGCGTGGTCGCCGCACCCGCGCCGAGCCCGAGCAGCGCCAGGCCGATGCCGGCGGTCACCGAGGCGATCCAGCGTCGGTCCGGGTCCGGGTGGGCGTCGGGGCCGGCGGCGAGGGCGGCGGTGATCGCGGCGAGGTTGACCGCGTGCCCGCCGGTGGCGGCACCGAGCGCACTGGCCAGCCCGGTGGCGCGCAGCACCGGGGCGAGCGGCGGCCGGTAGCCGAAGCCACGCAGCACCGCCGTACCGGGCACGTTCTGCGCGGCCATGGTGACCAGGAACAGGGGCAGCGCCAGGCCGACCACGGCGGGCAGGGTGAACGCCGGCACGGTCGGCGACACCACCGGCCGCAGGTCGTCGGGGGTGACCCCCACGCCGGTCGTGGTCAGGGCGATCACCACCGCCGCCGCCACCAGCGCGGCCGGGACGGCCCACCGGGGGGCGAACCGGTGCAGCACCAGCCAGGTGACGATCACCGGGGCGGCCAGGGCCGGCACCTCGACCAGCGCGCGTACCGGGGCGGTGCACAGCGGCAGCAGCACCCCGGCCAGCATCGCGGCCGCCACCGGGGCGGGGATGGCGGCCACCGCCCGCCCCAGGGCGGGGAACAGGCCGGCGGTGACGATGAGCAGCCCGCACAGCACGAACGCGCCCACGGCGGCGGGCCACCCGCCGGGGACCGGCCCGGTGGCGACCAGCAGCGCCGCGCCCGGCGTGGACCAGGCGATCGCGATCGGCATCCGGTGCCGCAGGCCGAGCCAGGTCGCGCAGATCCCGGCGGCGACGCTCACCGTGAGCAGCCCGGAGGCGGCCTGCGCCTCGCTGGCGCCGACCGCCCGCAGCCCGGCGAGCACGACGGTGAACGAACTGGCGAAGCCGACCACGGCGGTCACCACCCCGGCCAGCACCGGTTGCAACCGATCCCCCACCACACTCCCCCTCGCGCCCGGCCGCCCATCGTTCCGTTTACGGAACAGCGGCGTGTAGCACCATAGCCGGATGACCCCGCCCCGCCCAGCCCGCCGGCCCGCGCTCGACACCGACGCCGGGGCGGTCGGCCACCGGCTGCGCGCGCTGCGGATGGAACGCGGGGTCTCCCTCTCCACGCTGGCCCGTACCGCCGGGGTCGGGAAGGCCACCCTCTCGGCGCTGGAGAACGGCACCCGCAACCCCACCCTGGAGACGCTCTACGCGATCACCGCCCAGCTCGGCGTACCGCTGGCGGCCGTGCTCGCCGGGCCCGCCGCCACCCCGACCGTGCGGGGCACCACGGTCGTCGCCACCCTGCTGGAGTCGTTCACCGACACCGACGCCAGTTACGAGCTGTACCGGCTGCGGGTCCGCCCCGGCGGGGAACAGGTCTCCCCCGCCCACCAGTCGGGGGTCACCGAACACGTCACGGTCTTCGCCGGGGTGCTCCGGGCCGGCCCGGTCGACGCCCCGCTGACCGCCGCCGCCGGTGGCCACCTGCGCTGGACCTCCGACGTACCGCACGGCTACGCCGCCCTCGGCGACGAGGAGGTCGCCGCCAGCCTGCTGCTGCGCTACCCCCGCACCTGACCCGCGCCGGGCACCCGGTGCTGCACCGCCCACAGCGCCGCCTCGGTACGCGACGCCGAGCCGGTCTTGCGCAGCAGGTTCGACACGTGCACGGTCACCGTCCGCACCGAGATGCCCAGCGCCCGCGCGGCCTGCTTGTTGGACATCCCGGCGACCAGGCAGCCCAGCACCTCGACCTCCCGGCCGGTCAGCTCGGCCTCGGGTGGGGCGGCGGCCCGGGGCGACGGCATCCGCAGGTGCTCCGGCAACGGTTCCCGGACCAGCGCGTCCAGCCCTCGACCGGCGTGCACCGCCAGCAACTCGGTGAGCGCGTACGGGTTGCCGCCGGTGCGTTGCCAGACGTCGGCACAGACCCGCGCCGGGGGTGGGCTGTCGCCGTACACCTGGGTGAGGATCTCGGCCACCTCGGCGACGCCGAGCGGGCCGAGGTGCTGACGCACCGCGCCGCGTACCCCGCAGAGGCGGGCCAGGACGCGGCGGGTGAGGTCGGGTGCGACCGCGTCGACCGGCGGCCGGCTCGCCACCACCAGCAGCGCCGGCAACTGCGGCGCGGTGGCCAGCTCGACGACCAGGTTGAGGCTGGCCGGGTCGAGATCGTGCAGGTCCTCCACCACCAGCACGGCCGGGCCGGCACCCACCAGCGACCGGACGGTACGCACGGCGAGCCGGAGCAGCGTGCCGGGGGCGTACCGCTCGCGCGGCGCGGCCGGATGCTGGGCCAACCAGGCGAGCGCGTCGGACGGCAGGTCGAGCGCGCCGACGTCACGGACGCTGAGCACCGCCGCCAGCCAGTCGTAGGGGGCCGGATCGTGCACCCGTGCCGTCCCGGTGAGGATCACCGCCGGCCGGGGGGAGAGACCCTCGACGGCCGCCGCGACCAGCCGACTCTTGCCCACCCCGGCGGCCCCGGTGATGACGGTGACGGCGGGGGCCGACCGGCCCGTACCGGCCACGGTGGACCACGCCCGGTCGAGCTCGGCGAGCTCTCCGACGCGACCCACCATGGACACCGGGATCATTTCTCCCACCCTACGTACTAGTGCGTAGAGACGGAGCGAGGGTGTATCCGGCAAGCTTGTCCCATGACGCTGATCCTCCGCTCGGCCATCCTCAACGACGTCGGCCTGGTCCGCACCAACAACGAGGACTCGGCCCTCGCCGGTGAACGCCTGGTCGCGGTGGCGGACGGCATGGGTGGGCTCCCCGCCGGCGAGGTGGCCAGCGAGATCGTCATCCGCATCCTGGACGAGCTGGTCCCCCCCACCGGCACCGACGAGGCCGCCGAGGCGCTGCGGGCCGTCGTCTCCACCGCCAACCGGCGCATCCGGGCGGCGATCTCCGCCGACCCGGCCCGCGAGGGCATGGGTACGACGCTGACCGCCGCCCTGCTCGCCGGGGACACCCTGGTCCTCGCGCAGGTCGGCGACTCCCGGTGCTACCTGCTGCGCGACGGGGAGCTGACCCAGCTCACCCGGGACGACACCTTCGTGCAGGCGCTCGTCGACCAGGGGGCGCTCTCCCCCGACCAGGCCCGCCACCATCCGCAGCGTTCCCTGGTCACCCGGGCGGTGCAGGGGGCGGACGCGCCCCCGGCGATCGGGGTGCTGACCGTCTTCGCCGGGGACCGGGTGCTGCTGTGCAGCGACGGGCTCTCCGACTACGTGGCCGACGAGGCGATCCACGGGGCGCTCGTCACCTACCAGGACCGCCGGCACTGCGGTGAGCAACTGGTGAAGCTGGCCCACCAGGCCGGTGCGCCGGACAACGTCACCGTGGTGGTCTCCGACGTGACCGAGGGCTGAACCCGGCCAACCGGGTTGCGGCCGACCGCCGGCCGGGTTGGGATGGACGGATGCTCATCCGTCGCCTGGCCGCCGAGGAACGACTGACCACCAGCTTCCCGCTCCAGGCGTACGCCTTCGAGGCGACCCCGCTGAGCCGGGAGCGGGTCGACGTGTTCCACCGCTACCTGCCGTACAACAAGGGCAACCGGACCCTGGTCGTCGAGGAGGGCGGCGAGGCGCGGGCCACCGCCAGCGCGGTGCCGATGCGGCAGAACCTGCGCGGCGCGGTGCTGCCGATGGCCGGGGTCGCCGGGATCGCCACCCACCCGCTGGCCCGCCGCCAGGGGTACGTCCGCGCCCTGCTCTGCCAGCTCCTCGACGAGATGCGCGACGGCGGGCACCCGGTGACCGCGCTGTACCCGTTCCGGGCCAGCTTCTACGAGCGGTTCGGCTACGTGGGGCTGCCCCGGGCGCGTACCGTCCGGTTCGCCCCGGCCGACCTGGGCCCGCTGCTGCGCGCCGAGCTGCCCGGCACGGTGGGCTGGGAACGGATCGGCGTCGGCTATCCGCACTACCGCTCGTTCACCGAGCGGTGCCTGCGGGAGCGGCACGGTTTCGCGATCTTCCCCGACTTCCGGGACGTGGGACTGCGGGACCGGGACGACAGGTGGCTGATCACCGCGACCGTCGACGGCAGCGTGGTCGGCGCGCTCACCTACCGGATCGACGACCACGGTGGCGAACTGGTCGGCGACGACCTGCTCGCCAGCGACCCGTACGCCCGCGCCCTGCTGTTGCAGTTCCTCGCCCGGCACGTCGACCAGGTGGAACGGATCAGTCTCCGGGTGCCCGCCGACGAGCTGCCCGAGCTGTGGCTGACCGACCTGGCCGTGCACGTCGAGGCCCGGGTGTCCCGGCCCGGGTCGCCGGCGCCGATGGCCCGCCTGCTGAGCGTGGACGCCCTCGCCGGGCTGCCCGCCGGGCCGGGCCGGGTACGGGTGGACCTGGTCGACGACCGGTGGCTCGCCGGCACCCACCTGCTCGACGGCGTCGACGGGCGGCTGGTGTTGGCCCCCGGCGGCCGGTCGGCGGTGACCGGCGGTGGCCCGGTGCCGACGGCGACGCTCACCGCCGCCGGGTTGTCCGCGCTGGCGTACGGGGTGCTCGACCCGGCCGAGGTGCACATCCGGGGGCTGGGCCAGGTCGGCCCGGAGGCGGGGAACGAGTTGCGCCGGCTCTTCCCCCGCGCCCTGCCCTACCTGTTCGCCGACTTCTGAGCGGCCGGCCACCCGCCGGGCCGCCGGGTCTGGTTGACGCGGTGCGGGGGCGGGTACGGTCCCCGGAATGCCACAGTGGTTGCAAGCCGGGGCGTGGGGCCTGTTGGCCGGTTCCGCGCTCCTGGTCGGGGCGGCCGTCGGGTTCTTCCTGCCGGTGCCACGCAAGGTCGTCGCGTCGATCATGGCGTTCGGTGCGGGGGTCCTGCTCTCCGCGGTCTCGTTCGAGTTGATCGCCGAGGCGCACGAGCAGGGTGGGCTGCTGCCGACCGCGATCGGGGCGGCGGGCGGGGCGTTGGCGTACACGGGGGCCAACCTGCTCCTCGCCCGACGGGGTGCCCGGCACCGGAAACGCTCCGGCGGGGAACAACCCTCCGAGCGGGAGCAGCCCGGTTCGGGCTCGGCGATCGCGGTGGGCGCGCTGCTCGACGGAATACCCGAGTCGGTGGTGATCGGCGCGAGCCTGCTGGCCGGTGGCCCGGTCAGCCTGGTCACGGTGGCCGCGGTCTTCCTCAGTAACGTCCCGGAGGGCCTGTCGAGCGCCGCCGGCATGCGCCGGGCCGGCCGTTCCCGCCGGTACGTCTTCGGGCTCTGGACGGCGATCGCCCTGGTCAGCGGGCTCGCCGCGCTGCTCGGCAACACCCTGCTGGGTGGTGCGCCGCCGGAGCTGCTGGCCACCATCACCGCGCTGGCCGCCGGGGCGATCCTCGCGATGATCACCGACACCATGGTCCCGGAGGCGTTCGAGGACGCCCACCTGCTGGTCGGCCTGATCACCGTCCTGGGCTTCCTGACCGCGTTCGCCCTCTCCCACGCCTGACGGACCGGCCGCCGTTGACGGTCAGTAGGGGTCGCCCTGGCCGGGGGCGCGGCCCCGGAGCAGGCCGGCGGCCCGACCGGGCAGGTCGGCGACGCCGGACATCGGCGGGCCGGCGGTGTGCGCGCCGTCGGCCATCCCGGCGAACAGTTCCCTCAGCGCGGTCACCGCGTCGACCCGCGGCTGCCAGCCGAGTTCGGTCTCGGCCCGCGCGCTGGACATCAGCGGCGCGGCGAGCCCCAGCTCGACCCAGCCCGCGTCCACCGGTTGCAGCCGGCACCGCCAGGTCAGCGCGGCGGCGGCGCGCAGCACCGGGGCGGCCACCGGCACCGTCCAGCCCTTGAAGTGCCGGGCCACCAGCTCCGGGGTCAGCACCGGGTCCGCGGCGACGTTGAACGCGCCGCGCGCCTCACCGAGGACCGCCCGGGCGTACGCGTCGGCGACGTCGTCGGCGTGCACCGCCTGCATCCGCAGCCGCCGGTTGGCCGGTACGAGCGGGATCCGGCCGTACCGCAGCAGCCGCACCGGGGCCAGTGGCCCGAGGAAGTACCTGGTGATCTCGGTGCCGGCGTCCCGTTGAAAGATCAGTCCGGGGCGCAGCCGGACCACCCGCAGCCCCGGCTGGGCGGCCTCGACGGTGTCCAGCATCGCCTCCACCTCGGCCTTGTCCCGGCTGTACGAGGAGCCGGGCACCCCGGTCGCCGGCCACCGTTCGCTGATCGGGTGGTCCTTCGGGCCGGGCGCGTAGGTGCCGACCGACGAGGCGTACACCAGGGCGGGCACCCCGGCCCGGACGGTGGCCTCGGTCACCGCGCGGCTGCCGCCGACATTGGTCCGGTGCAGGGTGCGCTGGTCGTGGCTGGGCTGGATCTGCCAGGCCAGGTGCACCACCGCGTCGGCCCCCGCGACGATCGCGGTGAGCTGGTCGACCGCGCCCGGCGCGCCGATGTCGCAGGAGTGCCACCGCACCCCGGCGTAGGGCGCGCCGGCGTCGGGGCCGGGCAGCCGGCGGGCGATACCGACCAGGTCGAGCCCCGGTTCCCGACCCAGCCGGCGCAGCACCGCCGTGCCCATGTTGCCGGTGGCCCCCACGATCACGATCCGCATGCCGGGTGCGGTACCCGCTGGGCCGTCCGCCAACCCCGCCGGGGCGGATCGTGGGTCAGCCGCCGGCCGGGGTACGGGCCGGACCGTTGTCGACCAGCTTGAACGTGCTGCGCAGCGGCGCGTCGCCCAACTCTTCGAGGATCAGGCCCCGGCTGGGCGAGAACTGGAGGAACGCCGAGTCGTTGCTGATCGCGTATGCGCCCTTGCCCTTGCTGACGATGCTGAACAGCTGCGTCGGCTTCCGCTTGTCGCAGGCCGTCCCCTCGACGGTGAGCGGCGTGCCGTCGCCGGGGTTGACCGCCTGCCAGCAGGCCGGGTCGTCGTTGGCGGGGTGGCCGTCGCGCCGGCCGTACGCCTTGATCAGGTACTTGCCGCCGCCGACCGGCGTCGGGACGAACAGTTGGCGTCCGCTGTCGTCGTCGACCTCGACGAGCGTGCCGCCGTCGAGGGCCACCCCGGACTCGGTCGCCTGCACCCGGACGATGGTGACCTCCCGCTTGCCGGACAGCGCCCCGCCGGCACCGGCTGTGGCCGACGGCTTCCCGGCGGGTCGGGACGGGCTCGCCGACGCCGGGGGCGCGGTCGGGTCGGGTGCCGTCGTGGCGGTGGGCGTCACCGCGGTGGAGGGCGTCGCCGACCCCGACGGCGTGGCCGTGGCCGACCCGTCGGCGGCCGGCGTGCCGCCGTCCCCGCAGGCCACCAACGCCCCGGAGCACGCCAGCACCGCGACCCCGGTGACCCACTTCAGCTTCGACATCCCCTGCTCCTCCACCGGCGACCCCGCGCGGGTGCGCGGAGTGTCCACTGCGCTCCATCCGGACGATGGACGCGCCACAGCATCGAACTGGACGCCGGTGACCCCCCGGCGGTTTCCCCGTACCCGGAGGAACCCGAATCTATCTGCGCCACCGCGCACCGGGGCCGGCGGCCGGGCGGGCCGTGCCGGGACCGGCTCCGGCGGCGGCGTCCACAGTGACCCGGGTCACGTCAATGTCGCGTTCTTCCATCGACCGTGACCCCTGCCAAATGGCTGACCAGTACGAACAGCACGACCGTCCACTGTCGTCGAATCGTGGGCGGGTACGGGTCCGGATAGACGGTAGGGTTGTCACACATCGGCGTCGACCAGTGGCGTAGGACCGCCGCTGTCTGTGGCTTGACCAGGATTGGATACGACGACTTTGGCGCACAAACAGGCCGACCGCGAAGAACCGCGCCGTGCCTCAGACGACCAGGCCGCACCGACGACACCGGGTCGTCGTGCCGGTCGACCGCAGTCGATCAAACGGCGCGTGATCAGGCTGGTGCTCATTCCCAGCGTCGTCGCCCTGGTGGTCTGGCTCGTCGCCTCCGGCTATCTCATCTTCCAGGGTTTCTACAACCGCCAGGTCGCCAACAGCGTCCGGCAGGTGTCGATCCCGGCGGTCTCCGCGTTGTCCTCGATCCAGCAGGAACGGCGGCTGAGCGTCAGCTACCTCACCCAGCCGTCCCGGGATCTCAGCCGGCTCATCGAGCAGCGGCAACAGACCGACCAGCGGGTGGCCACCCTGCGTCCCGCCGCCAACGCCGCGCTGGGCAACGCCCCGGACTCGATCGTGACCCGGTGGGAGACGCTCGCCGGCCTGCTCGACGAATTGGCGAGCGTGCGGAGCACCATCGATTCCCGGTCGGCCAACGGGACGGGTGTCTACGATTTCTACAACCGTCTGCTCGACGCCGCGACCGACCTCTTCGACACCCAGGCGAGAATCGTCCCGGACGCCGCCGCAGCCCAGGGCGGTATCGCGGCGACCGAGGCTTTCCGCGCCAGTGACCTGATGTCCCGGGCCGGTTCGACCATTGACGGCGCTTTCGGTGCCCGTACCCTCAGCCCGCAGGACCATCTCGACTTCACCAACCTGGTCGGGGCCTATCACGCCGGCCTCAACAACGTGGCTCCGCACCTCGAACCGGAAGCCCGGGAACGCTTTGCCGCGATCACCACGAGCGACTCCTGGAAAGAACTCGTCGCGGCAGAAAACGCCCTGGTCAGCAATGGGCCGTGGCGTTCCGGCGTACCGCGTGCCCTGTCGTTCAACCGGGCCCGGTGGGAAGTCCTCACCCGGCAGGTGTCCGACGATCTGATCAACCTGACCGTGGTGCAGGCCGACACGGTCTCGGCGCGGACCCTGCGCACCGGCAACACCCAGCTGTTCACCGCCTCCCTGGGCAGTCTGGTCGCGCTGCTCGTCGTCGTCGCCGCGATCATCTGGGCGATCCGGCAGTCGCAGATCCTGGTGGACCGGGCGTTGTCGGTACGCCTCGCCCAGCTCGGTCGGGACGCCGAGGCGGTGGTCGACAAGCAACTGCCGGCGATGATGGACCGGCTACGCCGACGGGAGAAGGTCGACCTCGCCTCCGAGCTGCCGCTACCGGATTACGGCAGCGACGAGATCGGCCGGGTGGCCGAGGTGATCAACCGGTCGTTGCAGGCCGCGGCGGGTGCGGCGGTCGACGAGGCGAAGACCCGGGCGGCCGGTATCGCGATGCTGATGGGTGTGGCCCGCCGCCCGCAGCGCCCCCTGCAACGCGGCCTGAAGGTCATCGAGGACCTCCAGAACCGGATCGGCGACGAGAAGCTGCTGGCCGAACTGTTCGACATCAACCACCAGCTCACCCAGACCCGCCGGTTCCTGGAGAACCTCGTCATCCTGGCCGGCGGTCAGATCGGCCGCCGCTTCCAGAACCCGGTGCCGGTGCGCCGGGTGCTGCTGGCGGCCTTCGCGGAGGCCCAGCAGTACCAGCGCATCACCCTGCGCAGCGCGCCGGACGTGGCGGTCGCCGGGCCGGCGGTGGCTGGCACCGTCCACCTGATCGCCGAGTTGCTGGACAACGCGCTGGCGTTCTCGCCGCCCGAGACCACGGTCTGGGTGACCTGCATCGAGGTCAAGCGCGGCATCGCGGTGGAGATCGAGGACGCCGGCGTGGGGATGCGGGCGGACGCGTTGGAACGGGCGAACGACCTGCTCGCCACCGCGCCGACCCCGGACGTGACGGCGCTGAAGGACGGCGCGCAGGTCGGCCTGCACGTGGTGGCGGAGCTGGCCAAGCGGGACGGCGTCCAGGTGAGCCTGCGGGCGTCGGCGTACGGCGGCCTGCTGGCGATCGTGCTGCTGCCCGACCGGGTGATCGTCACCGAGTCGTACGTCGCCGAACTGGACCGTACCGACCCGGGCGTCCTGCCGCTCGGCGGCGTCGCCACGGCGATGTCGCGGCCCGGTGTCGGCGCGGTGCTGCCGGTCGGCGGCGGCCGGCGGGAGCTGCACCCGGCCGCCGGGGCCCGACCCACCGCCGTGGCGACCACCGCACCGGGCGGGGCCGGGCGGGCGCCGGCCGGTCCCCCCGGGGAGCGACACTCCGACCG
>NZ_JBMDWU010000230.1:0-7739 GCF_048594385.1 Micromonospora sp.
CCCTCACCCCCCGCGAGCGGGAGGTGCTGAAGCTGATGGCCGAGGGATGTTCAAATACGGCCATCGCCCAGCGCCTCATCGTCAGCCAGGGTGCCGTCGCCAAGTACACCACCAGCATCTTCACCAAGCTCGACCTCACCCCGGCGGACGACAGCAACCGGCGGGTGCTGGCCGTGCTGGCGTACCTCAACGGCACCCGGGCCGACGTCGGCTGACCCGGACGCCACACACGACGGTGCCCCCGGTCGGTCGACCGGGGGCACCGTCGTGTGTGCGGGTTGCCGTCACTCGACGGCGACGGCGGCCTCCGCCGGCCGGGAGAGCATCACCCGGCGGCCCGGCAGCACGGTGGCGGCGAAGGCGAGCACGGTCGCGCCCGCCACCACGGCCAGGTAGATCCAGATCGGTCCGGAGGGCACCGGTCGGCCCAGCACCACGATGCTGAACGGCATCAGCGTGGCGATGGAGGCGATGGTGCCGAGCACCACCCCGATGACCGCGACCATGCCCGCCTCCACGCTGAGCATCTGGAGGGCCTGCTTGCGGGTGGCGCCGATGAGCCGCTGCATGCCCAACTCCCGGCGTCGGCCGGCGGTCGCCACGATCAGGGTGTTCGCCACCGAGATCATCGTGTAGCCGGCGACCAGGGCGACGAGCAGGTAGTTGACCCAGGCCTGCGTCTTGGTCCGTTCGGCGAACGTGGTGATCGCGTCCCGTCCCTCGATCATGGTGCCCGGCTGGTTGGCGACCTTCTCCCGCAGGCTGGCCGTCAGCGCGTCCCGGCTGGTGCCGGGCTCGGCGGTGACCAGGATCTGCCGGGACAGGCCGGTCGTGCTGTGCGCGGCGAGCAGGTCGGCGGGGAGCAGGATCGTCTCGAACCCCTTCTTCGCCGGGTAGAGCGCCACCACCCGCAGGTCCACCGCCGAGCGGTCACCGAGCCGCAGGGTGATCTGGTCACCGACGCCGACGTTGAGGTTCTTGCCGGCCACCTCGGGCAGCGCCACCGTGTCGCCCCGCAGGTCCCCCAGGTTGCCGTCGCTGGTGCGCACCCCGGTGATGCCGGCGGCGCTGGCCCCACTGACCCCCTGCAACGGCCAGGGCGACTCGACGTGCGACCCGTCGTACGGCTTGTTGATCCAGCCGGCGCTGGTCACGTACGCCGACGCCTCCTCGACGCCCGGCGCGGACCGGATCGCCTCCACCGTGTCGGCGGGGAAGCCGCCGGTGGTGGAGCTGAGCACCAGGTCGGCCCGGAGGTTGTCCGAGTAGTAGCGCTCGGCGGCCTCGTTCTGGGTGGTCTGGAGGTAGAAGTTGGCCACCGCCAGCGCCACGGCCAGCATGATCGGGGTGACCGCGGAGGCCACCCGGACGGCGCGGGTGCGGACGTTGACCGTGCCGAGGTAGCCGGCGAGGCCGAAGAACGCCCGCACCGGCAGGCTGAGCACACCGGCCAGCAGCCGGGTCAACCCCGGGCTGATCAACGCGATCGAGATCGCCCAGCACATCACCGCCGGCCCGGCGGTCGCGGACGCCACCGCGCCCTGCATCACGATCGCCGTCACCAGGATCAGCGCGAACCCGGCGGCGAAGAACAGGATGGAGAACACCACCCGGGGCCAGCTCACCCACTTGCGCTGCAGGGCGGCCTCGGCGATGCCGGCGGTGGGCTTGGTCTTGGAGGGGCGACGACCGGCGACGTAGGCGGCCACCATGGCGGCGAAGATGCCGATCGCGGGCGCGGCCAGGTAGGGGATGAAACCCTGGTGGAACTGCACCACCGGCGAGATGACCCCGGCGTCGGAGACGATGTCGTAGAGCAGCGGCCCGAGGAACACCCCGGGCGCGCAGCCGAGGATCGCCGCACCGACCGCGACGACGAGCGCCTCACGGCGCACCATCGCACGGATCTGCCGGGGCGTCGCGCCGATCGAACGCAGCAGCGCGATCTCCTTCTGCCGCTGCTGCACCGACAGGCCCAGCGTGCTGGCGACCACGAAGATCGCCACGAAGACCGTCATGCCGGCGAACACCCCGGAGAGCGGGATGAGCTGCGCCTGGCCGCCGACCGCCTCGGGGAACTCCGCCGCGCCCCGGTCGTCGCCGGTGAGCACGACGAGCTTGCGGTCGGCGAGGGTCCGCTCGATCCGGTCGCGCAGCGCGTCCAGATCGGTGCCGGGCTTGGCCAGCACACCGATCGCGTCCGCGGTGCCGGTGTGCGGGTTGAGCCGCCGCTCGTCGTCGTCGGAGAAGAACAGCGCCGACTGGCTCAGCTCACCGGGCGGCGCGGCGATGCCGGTCACCTGGAAGGACGACTGGACCCCACTGACCACGACGTCGACCCGGTCGCCGACCTTGATCCGGGCCAGCTTGGCCACCGTCCGGTCCAGCACCACCTGGCCGGCCTGGGCCGGCGGCTGCCCGTCGAGCCGGTACGGCCCGAGCTGCGCCGACTCCCACCGGTGGCCCAGCGACTGCGTCCCGACGATCACGGGTGCGCCGTTGCGGACGACGGTGGCGGCGAACGACGCCTCGGCGACCGCCCGTTCGACCCCGGGCACGCCCTGGATCTTGCCGACCAGCCCCGGGTCGATCCAGTACCGCTCGGCCAGCGGCACCGACTTGATGTTCTTGGTGTCCTGCGGGTCCTTCTTGGGCACACCGTAGGTCTGCTTGCCGCTCACCACCACGTCGGCCGCCGCCAGCCGCTGCGGCGGGACGGCCATCCGGATGCCGGTCTCCATCAGCCCGCCACAGGCGACGATCAGCGCCACCCCGAAGAAGACCGCGATGAACGTCGCGATGAAGGCGAGCTTGCGGTAGCGCAGGGTGCGCCACGCGAGGTACGTCATCAGAAGCCACCCCTGCCGGTGGCCTGCGGCGCGCGGTTCTGCTGCCATGCGGTCAGGTGGGTCATCCGCTCGGCCACCACGTCGGCGGTCGGCGCCTCCAGCTCACCGATGAACTGCCCGTCGGCGAGGAACAGCACCCGGTGCGCGGCGGCGGCGGCGACCGGGTCGTGGGTCACCATGATGATGGTCTGGCCACCGCTGGAGACCGTCTCGCGGAGCAGTTGCAGCACCTCGATGGTGGTCTGGGTGTCCAGCGCGCCGGTCGGCTCGTCGGCGAAGATGACCGCCGGTCGCATGATCAGCGCCCGCGCGATCGCGACCCGCTGCTGCTGACCGCCGGACAGCTCGCTCGGCAGGTGCTTGCGCCGCTCGGCCAGGCCCACCCGGCCCAGCACCTCCACCACGGAGTGCCGGTCGGGCCGGCGGCCGGACAGCCGGAACGGCAGGCCCACGTTCTGCTCGACGTTGAGCGCCGGCATCAGGTTGAACGCCTGGAAGATGAAGCCGACCCGCTCCCGGCGCAACCGGGTCAGCTGGTTCTCGTTCATGCCGCTGAGTTCCTTGCCGTCCAGCACCACCGAGCCGGACGAGGGCACGTCGAGCCCCGCCGCGCAGTGCAGAAAGGTGCTCTTGCCGGAGCCGGACGGCCCCATCACGGCAGTGAAGCTGCCCCGGGGGAAGCTCATTGTGACGCCCCGTAGCGCGTCGACGCGGTTGTCGCCGCGTCCGTACGTCTTGCGCACGTCGTCGAGCCGCACCGCGTCGGCGCCACTGGTCGGCGTCCGCCGGTCCTTGTTTCTGTCCACCTCATGCTCCCCGCAAAAGAACGTCGCCGAACGGCGGTGGGTACATGTTTCACGGTATGGATCGGGCCGTTTGCGCTCAATGGAGCTAATGACCCGAAGGGGTGGGCCTAGGCCCACCCCGGAATCGCCACCTCTGACGAGCTCAGCTCGCCTGGACCGCCGACTCCCACTGCGGCCAGGAGCGCTCGGCGCCGCCCGGCGCCACGGCGAGCAGCCCGGCCCCGGCGGCGTCCATCGGCAGGCCCAGCGACAGCTCGGTACGCCGCCGGACGTTCAGTTTCCGGTAGACCCGGGTCAGGTGCTGCTCGACCGTGCTCACCGTGATGTAGAGCTTCTTGCCGATCTCCCGGTTGGTGTGGCCGAGCGCGGCGAGCGTCGCCACCCGCTGCTCGGCGTCACTGAGCCGGGACATCTCCTCGTGCTCCGGCGGGGTGTCCGGGTCGTCGGCACCGGCCGCGTCGCCCCCGGGCAGCAGCCGGCGGCACAGCGCCTGCGCCTGGATGTCCTTGGCGAGCTGCATCGCGCTGCGGGCCACCACCCGCGAGGTGTTGAACTCGCCCCGCCCGTAGTGCGCGCTGCTGAGCGCGGCCAGGGCCAGGAAGAGCTGGTAGCGGTCGCCGGACTCCTGGAGCAGGTTGGCCGCCTGCCGCAGGGTGTTGACCCGCTGCTTCACGTCCAGCGCGGAACCGAGCAGCCGCAGCGAGATGCCCCGGGTACGGGCGTTGTCGGCACCGGGCCGGGAGAGCTGCTCGGTCACCATGCCCCGGGCCCGGTCGGGCCGGCCGGAACGCAGGTAGACCTGGGCCAGGTCGCCACGCCAGGGCAACAGGGTCGGCAGGTCCATGCCCCACTGGGTGGCCAGCTGCCCGCAGGTCTCGAAGTCGGCCAGTGCCGCGTGCACCCGCCCGCCGGCCAGGTGCAGGTGACCCCGGGCCCGCAGGTACATCGGCCAGAACCAGGTGTCGCGCATCGCGTCCGGGATGACGTGCTTGAGCTGCGCCTCGGCCTCGTCGAGCTTGTCCATGCCGATCTTGGCGAGCAGCATGTTGGACAGCGGTGAGCCGATCGCCACGCCCCAGTTGTGCGGGGACATCGCGTCCAGCGCCTCCCGGGCGAACCGCTCGCTGAGCGGCAGGTCGCCCTGGCGCAGCGCGATGTGCGAACGGACGTCGGACAGGATGGCGTGCCAGGTGGTGGCGCCCCGGGCGCCGGCCTCGGTGCCGAGCACGTCGCACCAGTGCACGGCGCGGTCCATCCGGTCGGCGTAGACCAGCGTCTGGAGGGCGCACAGCGCCGACTCCAGCCCGACGTCGACCAGCAGGTGGCTGCCGAGCACCTGCTCGGCGCGGGCGATCACCTCGTCGGTCACCCCGTCGGTGAGTACGGCGGTCAGCGACGGGGTGGCCGAGCCGAGGGAGCCGTCGGAGCGGACCGGGGCGCCGGCCGGCGTGGCCGTCGGGCCGACGTCGGTGCTGGCGTCCAGCTCGGCGAAGGCGACCGGGAAGTGCAGCCGTAGCCACTCCGCGCACCCCTCCAGCTCGGCGGCGGTGGTGGCGTCGAGCTGCTGCCGGGTGTCGCGCAGGTGCCGCAGGGTCTCCTGGGCGTCCGCCCGGTGGCCGTGCCAGAGTTGGTAGCGCAGCAGGGCGGCGGCGTGCCGTTCGGAGAGGTGACCGGCCCGCAGCGCCTCGCGCTGCGACTGGAGGTGCTGGCTCACCGCCGCCGGGTTGACCCGCCACTGGCAGGCGGCCAGCATCGCGGTCAGCGCCGCCCGGCGCGGCTCGTCGTCGCACATCTCGTGCGCCAGCTTGAGCGACTCCACCGCGTCGTCGACGCGGTCCTCGGCCAGCGCGTGGGTGGCCGAGTCCTGGAGCACCGTAATCGCCCACGGTTCGGCCAGGCCACCCGCGGCGAGCAGGTGTCCACCGATCGCCGGCGCCGGGGCGCCCTCGGCGTGCAGCAGTTCCGCCGCCCGGGCGTGCATGTCGGACAGCGCGTCCGGGGTCAGGTCGTGCAGGACGGCCGCCCGCGCCGCCGGGTGCCGGAATCGGCCGCCGTGCAGCAGACCGGACATGGTCAGCGCGTTGAGCACCCACTGGACCCGGGCCGGCTTGGTGTCCAGCAGCCGCGCCAGCAACGCCGGGGTGGCGAAGTCACCGAGCAGGGCCAACCCGTGGGCGGTCTCCAGGATGGTCGGGTCCCAGCGGCGCAGGCAGGACAGGACGGCCTGGCGGAACTGGTCGCCGACGGCCACCCCGGTGGGCTCGGTCGACCCGGCGACCCGCCGGTCCTGGCCGAGCGCGTGCAGCAGCAACGGGTTGCCGCCGCTGACCTCGTGGTACGCCGGAGCGAGCGCCGTGGCCGTCTCGTCGTCGGTCCAGCCGCGCAGCAGATCGGCGACCCCCGCCTCGGACAGCGGTGACAGCTGGATGTTGCAGAAGCTCGCCTGCCGGCTGATCTCGGCCCGGAACTCCGGGTGGAACGGCTGCGGTTGCGGCGACTCGGTGAGCACCACCAGGATCTGCGCGGCGGTGAGCCGGCGCTGGAGGTAGAGCAGGGTGTGCAGGGTCTGCTCGTCGGCGAACTCGACGTCGTCGACGAGCAGCACGAGCGGCCGGTTGCGGGCGATGTCGAGCAGTTCGACACACATCGCGTGCACGGCCCTGATGTCGGCGTCGCCCTCCGTGGCGACGCCCTCGATGTCGACGAACGCGCCGATGCGCCGCATCACCTCGGCCGGCAGCGTCACGCTGTGGAACAGCTGCCCCATCACGGCCGCGGGCAGCAGGCGTTCGGCCCGGGAGCAGGCGGCGCGCAGCACCAGCCCGCCCGCCGCGCCGACGTGGTCGGCGAAGGCCCGCAACAGCTCGGTCTTGCCCGTGGCGCCGGGGCCGCTGATCAGTGCGACCCGCCCCCTGCCCGTGGCACTGTCGGAGTAAAGGCCCCGCAAGATGTCAAGCTCGCGGCTTCTCTCCACAAAATCCACCCGTCTCCCCCCAGGTCAGCGATGAGGCATCGAACGGGCGCTGCCGACTCCGGGCCAGGCCCCCCGACGAAACCGTTCGGCTCGATGCCACGCGGCCACCGGGACCCACCCGGTCACCGGCCACGTCGGCCGGCAAACCGGGCCTTGCAATGATGACTGCCAATTGATTGATGACTTTCACCGCGTCCCGACGGCGAGCACAGCATACATAGACACCCGTACAAGAGGGTAGTGGGGTGGTGATACTTCGTCACCGATATTACGAGCGGGGATGGCGTTTTGTCGGTTTGTTGTCCCTGGTCGAGAAATTACCACTCGGTAGCAATTACATGATCGAAGAGTCATCGCGACCCCTCCCACCTGCAGGGATGGCTGCAGATTCACCCCTCGACACAGGGCCCTGACCTGGGAAATGACTCCGGCAGAGGTCTCCTACCGGAATTTTTCGGGTCAACTCCCCCGGCTCGCACGGTTACCCCCGACGTCGGCACACCACCACCCACCGGACGAGAGGCAGCGAATCGGGCAATCTACTCTTGAGCAAAAATTGAGTTTCGGGGAGAAGACGACCCTATTACAGAAGCAATTCATAAGCCACGGTCAATGCTGTCACCCATGCGACAAGCCGAGGGCCGCACAAATGCGACTCACCGGGCCACAAAGTAACCGCAGGTTGGCCGGCCGTTGAAATCCGGTCACCGGCCGGGAGTTAGGGGTCGCTTCCGGGTATGCGCCGGCCGGCGCTGCCGCCACGCTGGAGGCATCCGAGGGCAGTGACGCGAAACACGGTTTCCCAGCGTCGCCGCCCCCAGCCGAGGAGGAAAGCGTGGACGATCTCACACGGGTGAGCAGCGCGCGGCGGTTCAGCGGCGTTCGCGGCGACGACCACTTCGACGTCGTGCTCGAGGGTGGCCCGGTCGGGCTGACCGCCATCGAGCGGGCCCACAGCGCGCCGGCCGGCACCGGCCGGATCAAGGTGCCCTACCTGGGTGGCTACGAGCACTTCGAACGCTCTGGTGACCACGACGGCCTCAACGACGACGCCTCACAGGTGGTGGTCTTCCGCTGGACCATGCGGACCAAGATCGCCGAATGACGGCA
>NZ_JBMDWU010000231.1:0-2218 GCF_048594385.1 Micromonospora sp.
CGGTCCGGTCCGCACCGCACCGCGCCCGGTGGACGCCGACCGGCCGGTCGACCGGGACCGCACGCCCGTCGCGCCGCCCCCGCCCGTCGACGCCCGCCCCGTCGACCGGGACCGGGTGGACACCGACGGGGCCGACCCGCAGCCGCCGGTGGTGGCCGGGCCGAAGCCGAGGACCAGCCTGCTCGCCACCCTCGGTCTGATCGTCTCGGTGGTGGGCGCGGCGTTCGTACTCACCGGCACCCTGGCCGGATACGGCATCGCCCTCGGCGCGCTCGGCGCGGTCTGCTCGGTGCTGGGCCTGATCGCGACCCGCCGTCGGCACGTGGCCGGCACCACGGACGCGCTGGTCGGCATCCTGGTCGGCCTGACCGCGGTGGTGCTGGGCGTGCTCGCCTTCACCGGCCAGTTCGACTGGCCGACCACCGACGGCGACTGGGTGGCCCGGTTCCGGGAGTGGCTTGACTCACAGTTTGTGGACCGGTTCTGAGGGCACATTTGATCTCGCCGGCGGTTCGCCGGCGACGTTGGACCAGCCGGCTCGCCGGCACCGCCCGACCAGTCTGGTGGTTCACCAGCCGGGCACCCACTCGTTCGGGGGCAGCGGTTCGCCGCCACCGATGCGCACAGGGGCCGTCACTCCCGCCGGGGTGGCGGCCCCTTCGCGGTTCGCCCTCACGCAACGGATCGCCGTCACGTTCGGGTCACACGCAACGAACCACCGCCGGACGCACGGTTCGGCGGTGGTTGTCGTACGGCCGGGCCGCATACCGTTGAGCCACGGCGCCAGCCCGTGGGCCACGGAGGCCGGGCGCGCCCGACCCCGGGAGCAGGACAATGACGATGGACGCCACCAGCCAGCGCTTCCTGATGTGCCGGCCGACGTACTTCGCCGTCGACTACGCCATCAACCCGTGGATGGATCCGACCGCGCCGGTCGACGCCGCGCTGGCGGTCCGGCAGTGGGAGCAGCTCCGCCGCACCTACCTCGACCTCGGCCACACCGTCGAGCTGATCGACCCGGTCCCCGGCCTGCCGGACATGGTCTTCGCCGCCAACGGTGGCACGGTCATCGGCGACCGGGCGATGGCCGTGCAGTTCCGCGACCCGCAGCGCGCCGACGAGGCCCCCGCCTACCGGGCCTGGTTCGAGGCCGCCGGCTTCGAGGTGTACGACCCGAAGCACGTCAACGAGGGCGAGGGGGACGTGCTGCTGGTCGGCGACCACCTGCTCGCCGGCACCGGGTTCCGCACCGCGCACCCCTCGCACGCCCAGTTGCAGGAGGTCTTCGGCTACCCCGTGGTCACCCTGCAACTGGTCGACCCGCGCTTCTACCACCTGGACACCGCGCTGACCGTGCTCGACGAGCGGACCGTGGCGTACCTGCCGGAGGCGTTCTCCCCCGGCAGCCGGGCGGTGCTGCGCCGGCTCTTCCCGGACGCCGTCCACGCCACCATGGCCGACGCGGAGGTGCTGGGCCTCAACGCGGTCGGCGACGGCCGGCACGTGGTGCTGCCCGCGCAGGCCACCGGGCTGGCCGCGCAGCTGCGCGACCGGGGCTACCAGACCATCGGTGTCGACCTATCCGAGCTGCGCAAGGCCGGCGGCGGACCGAAGTGCTGCACGTTGCGACTCCGTCAGGGAAAGGCGAGCCAGTGATCGAGGACATGCTGCGGACCCCGTCCGCCGTCCGGGACGCGGAACGGTACACCGCGCACAACTACCACCCGCTGCCGGTGGTGATCTCCTCCGCCGAGGGCGCCTGGCTCACCGACGTGGACGGTCGGCGCTACCTGGACTGCCTGGCCGGCTACTCGGCGTTGAACTTCGGCCACCGGCACCCGGCCCTGATCCAGGCCGCCCACGAACAGCTCGACCGGCTCACCCTGACCAGCCGGGCGTTCATCCACGACCAGTTCGCCGACTTCTGCCAGGAGTTGGCCGCGCTCTGCGGCAAGGACCTGGTGCTGCCGATGAACACCGGCGCGGAGGCGGTCGAGACCGGCATCAAGGTGGCCCGCAAGTGGGGCTACCAGGTCAAGAGGGTCGCCCCGGGGCAGGCGAACATCATCGTCGCCGACGGCAACTTCCACGGCCGGACGACCACCATCGTCAGCTTCTCCACCGACGAGGACGCGCGGGCCGACTTCGGGCCGTACACGCCGGGGTTCGTCGTGGTGCCGTTCGGCGATCTGTCCGCGGTCCGGGACGCGATCACGCC
>NZ_JBMDWU010000232.1:0-11532 GCF_048594385.1 Micromonospora sp.
GGCCGCCCCCGGTGCGCGCCGGGGGGCCCCCCCCCGCGGCGTCCGGGTGGGGAACCCGCTCAGACCTCGACGACGGTCGGGACGATCATCGGGCGGCGGCGGTACGCGTCGTTGACCCAACGTCCCACGGTGCGGCGGACGATCTGCTGGAGCTGGTGCGGGTCGGTGATGCCGTCCGCGGCGGCCCGGTTCAGCGCCTCGGTCACCAGCGGGATCACCGGGTTGAACGCGGCCGGGTCCTCGGAGAAGCCCTTCGCCGACAGGGTCGGGCCGGCGACCACCTTGCCGGTGACCGAGTCGACGACCACGGTGGTGGCGATGAAACCGCCGTCACCGAGGATCCGCCGCTCGGTGAGCAGCGACTCGCTGACGTCGCCCACGGCCAGGCCGTCGACGTAGACGTAGCGGCTCTTCACGTGCCCGACCACACTGGCCCGGCCCTCGACCAGGTCGACGACGTCGCCGTCCTCGCAGATCACCACCCGGTCCGGGGCGACGCCGGACTCGATGCCCAGCCGGGCGTGCGCCCGCAGGTGCCGCCACTCGCCGTGCACCGGCATCAGGTTGCTCGGGCGCACCACGTTGAGCAGGTAGAGCAGTTCACCGGCCGGGGCGTGCCCGGAGACGTGCACCTTGGCGACGTCCTTGTGCACCACCACCGCGCCGGCCCGGGCCAGCCGGTTGATCACCCGGTAGACCGAGGTCTCGTTGCCGGGGACCAACGACGAGGCGAGCACGACCGTGTCGCCGGGGGCGATCGTGATGTGCCGGTGGTCGCCGCTGGCCATCCGGCCCAGGGCGCTCATCGGCTCGCCCTGCGAACCGGTGGACATCAGCACGATCTGGTCGGGCGGCAGCGTGGTGGCCTCCTCGATGCCGATCACCAGACCGGCCGGGATGTTGAGCAGGCCGAGGTCCCGGGCGATGCCCATGTTGCGGACCATCGAGCGGCCGATCAGCGCCACCTTGCGGCCGTGCTCCAACGCCGAGTCGAAGACCTGCTGCACCCGGTGCACGTGCGAGGCGAACGAGGCGACGATGATCCGCCCCTTCGCCTTCGCGAAGATCGAGTCGAGCACCGGCCCGATCTCCCGCTCCGGGGTGACGAAACCGGGGATCTCGGCGTTGGTGGAGTCCGACAGCAGCAGGTCGACGCCCTCCGCGCCGAGCCGGGCGAAGCCGGCCAGGTCGGTGATCCGGCCGTCCAGCGGGAGCTGGTCCATCTTGAAGTCACCGGTGTGCAGCACCAGGCCGGCCGGGGTACGCACGGCCACCGCCAGGGCGTCCGGGATCGAGTGGTTGACCGCGAAGAACTCGCACTCGAACGGACCCAGCCGCTCCCGGCCGCCCTCGCGGACGGTGAGCGTGTAGGGCTGGATGCGCCGCTCGGCCAGCTTCGCCTCGACCAGGGCGAGGGTGAACTGGGAGCCGACCAGGGGGATGTCCGGCTTGTGGGCGAGCAGGTACGGCACCGCGCCGATGTGGTCCTCGTGACCGTGGGTCAGCACGATCGCCTGAACGTCGGCCAGCCGGTCCAGGATCGGTCCGAAGTCGGGCAGGATCAGGTCCACGCCGGGCTGCTCGACGTCGGGGAAGAGCACCCCGCAGTCGACGATGAGCAGCTTGCCGTCGTACTCGAAGACGGTCATGTTCCGACCGATGGCACCGAGTCCGCCGAGTGGGATGATCCGCAGCCCGCCCTCGGGCAGCGGCGGGGGCAGTTCACCCTCGAATTGCGCCTCGGTCACGCGTCCACCTCATTCTGCGACGCCGTAACCCGGCGTCCGTCGTGTCGTTCGATCATTCGGGCAGGTCCAGGCCCGCCGCCGCGCAGTCCGCGCGCAGCAGGGCCAGTTCGTCGTCGGTGGCGTCCGCCAGCGGCGGACGCACCGGGCCGGCGGGCAGGCCCAGCACGTTCAGGCCCGCCTTCACCAGGATGGTGCCCGGGCTACGGAAGATCCCGGTGAACAGCGGCAGCAGCCGCCGGTGCAGGGCCAGCGCCGTGCCGGTGTCACCCGCGTCGTACGCCTCGATCATCTGCTTGGCGAGCGCGCCGGTGAAGTGGGTCGACGTGCCGACCAGCCCGACCCCGCCGACCGCCAGGGTGGGCAGGGTGAGCGAGTCCTCGCCGCTGTAGAAGGCGAGGTCGGTGCGGCTGGTCACCCAGCTGGTGGCGGTCAGGTCGCCCTTGGCGTCCTTGACCGCGACGATCCGCTCGTGCGCGGCGAGCCGCACCAGCGTCTCGGTCTCGATCGGCACCCCGGCGCGGTGCGGGATGTCGTACATCATGATCGGCAGGCCGGTGCCGTCGGCGACGGCGGTGAAGTGCGCCACCAGCCCCCGCTGCGGCGGCTTGCTGTAGTACGGGGTCACCACCAGCAGGCCGTGCGCGCCGGCCTTCTCGGCCGTGGCGGCCAGCTCGATGGTGTGCCGGGTGTCGTTGGTGCCGACGCCGGCCACGATCCGCGCCCGGTCACCTATCGCCTCGACCACCGCGCGGATCAGGGTCTCCTTCTCCGCGTCCGAGGTGGTCGGCGACTCGCCGGTGGTGCCGTTGAGCACCAGCGCGTCGTTGCCCTGCTCGTCGACGAGGTAGGTCGCCAGCCGGACCGCCCCGTCCAGATCGAGGGAGCCGTCGGCGGTGAACGGGGTCGCCATCGCGGTGAGAAGCCGCCCGAACGGGCGCGACACGCCCCGGTCGGGGGCGGCAGGGTGGTCGTGCGTCATGCTCACAACCTAGCGGACGAGCACCGGACAGCCGGTGGGGAAGGGCTCAGGACAGCTGTGCGTGCGGACTGGTCGCCACCTCGGTGCCATCGGGCAGCGTCGAGACGACGAAGTCGGCGAAGACGTTCGGGGCGACCCGCTGGAGCTGCCGCAGGCACTCCACGGCCAGCTCACGGATCTCCACGTCGGCGTGCTCGGTGGCCCGCATCCCGATGAAGTGCCGCCAGGCGCGGTAGTTGCCGGTGACCACGATCCGGGTCTCGGTGGCGTTGGGCAGCACCGCCCGCGCCGCCTGCCGGGCCTGCTTGCGGCGCAGCGTCGGGTTGGGCTCGTCGGCGAACCGCTGCTCCAACCCCTCCAGCAGCTCGGTGTACGCCCGCACGCTCGCCTCGGCCGCCTCGACGAACCGCTTGTGCAGCTCCGGGTCGTCGGCGATCACCGCCGGCTCGACCATCGCCGCGTCCCGCTCCGGCACGTAGCGCTGGGAGAGCTGGGAGTAGGAGAAGTGCCGGTGCCGGATCAGCTCGTGGGTGAACGAGCGGGACACCCCGGTGAAGTAGAACGTCACGCTGCCGTGCTCCAGCACCGACAGGTGCCCGACCTCCAGGATGTGCGCCAGGTAGCCGGCGTTGGTGGCGGTCGCCGGGTTCGGCTTCTTCCAGCTCTGGTAGCAGGCCCGGCCGGCGAACTCGGCGAGCGCCTGGCCGCCCTCGGCGTCGGTCGACCACGGCACGCCGTCGGGGGCCTGGAACTGGGTCCACGCGATCAACTGCACCTGGGGCTGCACCATCTCCGGCATTCCTGCGACTGTAGTGGCCCGGTGGGCTGCGGGGAAACTCGGGCCACCGCGCTGACCAGCGAGATCATGGACAGTTCCGGCCGGGGGCGGCGGCGGGTGGCCAACGTCTCCCACCCGGCCCGCCGTGCGCCCCGGTCGGTCAGACGTAGAGCGCGGTGAACGGTGCCCAGGGCAGGTTGCGCAGCACCGAGAAGGCCATCCAGACGGCGAGGAACCCGCCGATCACCGGGGAGCTGAGCCGCAGCTCGGGCAGCCGCCACCCGAACGCCTGCCGGCCCGCCCAGGCGACGAAGAGGTATGCCAGGAAGGGCACCGCGAAGACGAACACGGCGTGGTGGCGGGCGGCTGCCGGCAGGTCGGCGTGCAGGAGGTACCACAGCGCGCGGGTGCCCCCGCAGCCCGGACAGTCCAGCCCGGTGGTCAGCTTGAGCAGGCAGCTCGGCGCGGCGTCCGGGTCGCTGGTGGTCGGGTCACTGACCAGCGCGTACGCCATGCCGGCGGCGACGCAGCCGAGCGCGGCCAGCGGGGCGGCCCAGCGCGGCGACCGGGCGTGCAGGCGGAGCACGAACCGGGTGAGCCGGTCCGGCTCGGCCGGCTGCCACACCACCGGCGGCCCCGCCGACCACGACCCGGGCGGCAACCCGTCGACGCCCGCGCCCGCCACCGGGTGGGGGTACGGGTCGGTCGGCGGGCCAGCGGGGGGCGGGTCGCTCAGCGTGTGGGTGGTGCCGGCCGGTGCGGCACCGGTCGACGTCGGATCGGTGCCCTGCCCCGACCGGGAAGGACCGGTCGGCCCGTCAACGCTCGTCACGGCCTCACGGTACACCGGTGAGGCTGCGCAACGCGGCGGTCAGCGGGGCGGCCAGGTCACCGGCCGCCGGTGGGGCGACCGCGTCCAGGCCGAGCCAGCCGGCGAGCCGGTGCAGCTCGGCGGCGAGCGCGACGGCGGTCTCCCCCGGGTCGACGCCGGGTTCCTGCCAGGCCGCCGGCACCAGCAGCACCCCGGCCTTCCGGTCGGCCTTGAGGTCGACCCGGGCGGTGAACCGCTCCCCCTGCAGGAACGGCAGCACGTAGTAGCCGTGCACCCGCTGCGCGGCCGGCACGTAGATCTCGATCCGGTAGCCGAAGCCGAACAGCCGCTCGGTGCGGGCCCGTTCCCAGACCAGCGGGTCGAACGGGCTGACCAGGGTGTTGCCCCGCACCCACCGGGGCAGCCGGGCGTCGACGTGCCGCCAGGCCGGCTGTCGCCACCCCTGCACCGTCACCGGCACCAGCTCACCGGCCTCGACCAGCTCGGCGACGGCCTGCCGGGCACCGGCCAGCGGGAGCCGGAAGTAGTCCCGCAGCTCCGGCTCGGCGGCCACCCCCAGCGACCGGGCGGCCACCGCGACCAGGGTGTGGTACGCGTCGGCGTCGGTCGGCGTGGGCGCGTCGAGCGCGGCCGCCGGCAGCACCCGTTCGGGCAGGTCGTAGCGGCGGGCGAAGGAGGGCGTCCGGTCGGCGGCGGTGACCTCGCCGGCCCAGAACAGGAACTCCAGCGCCCGCTTCACCGCCGACCAGTTCCAGCCCCAGTTGCCCGTCTCCCGGGGCGCGTCGTGCTCGATCTCGGCGGCGGTCAGCGGCCCGGCGGCAGCCACCTCGTCGCGCACCCAGGCGACCAGTTCGGGCTGCTCGGCGGCGATCCGGCGCATCCCGCCCCAGGCGTCGTCGCGGGCCTTGGCCATCCGCCAGCGCAGCGCGGCGTGCAGCCCCACCGGCACCAGGGACGCCTCGTGCCCCCAGTATTCGAACAGCTCACGGGGGCGGCGGTAGGCCGCCGTGTCGAGCAGGCTGGTCGGGTAGGGCCCCAGCCGGCTGTAGAGCGGCAGGTAGTGCGCCCGTTGCAGCACGTTGACCGAATCCATCTGGATCAGCCCGACCCGGTCGAGCACCCGGCGCAGGTGCCGGCGGGTGGGCACCCCGGCGGGCGCGGGGTCGGCGAAACCCTGGGCGGCGAGCGTCATCCGCCGGGCCTGGGCGAGCGAGAGCGATTCCGGTGCGACCATCGCCGACGACCCTAGACCAGCGGTACGACACCGGAGCGGACACTGGACCCACCGCCCGTCGGGGCATAGAACGGACGCATGCTCACCATCCGCCGCGAGGAGCCCGACGACGCCGAAGCGATCGCCCGGGTGCACATCCACGGCTGGCAGGCCGGGTACGCCGGCATCATGCCCGCCGAGGTGCTGACCCGACTCAACCCGGTGGCCTGGGCGCAACGCCGGCGGGACGTGGGCACGGCCCACCCGGAGCACCCGTTCACCACCCTGCTCGCCGAGGTCGACGGGCTGCCGGCCGGATTCACCACCTTCGGGCCGTACCGCTACAACCAGGACCGGGACGACCTGGACCCGGCGTACGGCGAGGTGCTGGCGATCTACGTGGAGCCGGCGCGCTGGGGTGACGGCACCGCGCAGGCCCTGTTCGCCGCCGCCCGGGCCGGGCTGGCAGCGAACAGCTGGCGGGAGTACCGGGGGTGGGTGCTGGCCGACCCCGTCCGCGCCCGCCGGTTCTACGAGCGGGCCGGCCTGTCAGCCGACGGTGAGCGGTCCCGGTACCGGGTGCCGCTGGCCGGCGGCGGTCCCCCGGTCCACCTCGACGAACTGCGCTACACCGGCCGGCTCCCCGGCTGAGTCCGCCGGCCGCCGACCGGCCCCGGGGTCGACCGGTCCGGCCGGGTCGCCCGGCCGGCCGCCGACCGGGGCGGCCCAGGTGCGCATCGGCAGCAGCACCAGCAACGCGAGGCTGATCCAGACGTAGGTGTTGCTGCCCAGGAAACCGCCGACCCCGGTGAAGTCCTTCTCCCAGGCCCAGACGATCCGGCTGCACAGCAGCACGTAGGAGACCACCGCGAGGGCCAGCAGCGCGCGCCGCCGCAGGCTGCCGGCGGGCGCGGCGACCACGTTGTCGACCAGCAGGATCAGCGCCGGGATCAACCAGACCAGGTGGTGCACCCAGGTGACCGGGCTGACCAGGCACATCAGCGCGCCGGTCAGGGCCAGCCCGGTGGCCTCGTCGCCGAGCGCCACGGCGGCCCGGCAGCGCCACGCCCAGACGGCCAGGGTGACCAGCACCAGCGCCAGCCAGGCCAGGGTGCTCGGGTGTTCCGGGTCGAGCCGGGCCACCACGCCGCGCAGCGACTGGTTGGACACGAACGCCAACTCGCCCACCCGGTCGGTGTTCCACAGCGCCGACGTCCAGAACTCCCGGGCGGCGTCGGGGAAGAGGGCCGCGGCGAGCAGGGTGGCCGCGGCCGCGGCGGCGACGGCGGTGCCGGCGGCCCGGAACCGCCTGGTGATCAGCAGGTAGACGATGAAGACGCCCGGGGTCAGCTTGATCGCGGTGGCCAGCCCGATGCCGACCCCGGCCCACCGGTTGCCGGCCGGCAGCAGCCGCAGCAGGTCCACCGCGACCAGGAACAGCAGCAGCATGTTGACCTGGCCGAAGTTGACCGTCTCCCGCATCGGCTCGAACGCGGCGGCCAGGCAGAGCGCCACCGCCAGGACGAACCACCGGGTCCAGCCGGCCCGCCGGGCGACCGGGTCGAGCAGCCACCAGACCAGCACCGCGCTGACCAGCACCGTGGCGGCCACGCTGACGGTGATCGCGACCGGCCACGGCAGGTACGCCATCGGCAGCATCACCAGCGCGGCGAACGGCGGGTAGGTGAAGCCGTACTGGGTGCCGGGCTTGAGGTAGTCGTAGATCTCGCCGTGGTCGTGCACCCAGAAGGTCAGTGCGCCGTAGTAGACCTTCAGGTCGAAGAAGCCGTGCCGGACGGCCGCCACGGAGAGGAAGGCGGCCACCGCGACGGCGAGCACCACCACCGTGACGACCTGCCCGGCCGTCCGCCTGGCCCCCTGCGCCACCGTCGTCTCCCTCGCTGTGGCCTAGGCTTTCGTGCCATGGCTCTGGGGTTCGTCCGCCCGGCGCGTCCCGAGGACGCCGCCGAGATCGCCCGTGTGCAGCTCGCGACCTGGCGGGTCGCGTACCGTCGACTGCTGCCCCGGCACGTGCTCGACAACCTGGACGAGGCGTGGCTCGCCCGGCGGTGGAGCGCGGCGGTGCAGGAGCCGCCCTCGGCTGCGCACCGGGTGCTCGTCGCCGTGGAACAGGCCGAGCAATCCTATCTGGTGGGTTTCGCGGCTTCCGGGCCGGCGGACGCCGAAGCGCTCGCCCCGGGCGAGCCGGCCACGGCGCTGGGCGCCGGGGTGGTCGCGGTGACCGACCTGCTGGTCGAGCCGCGCTGGGGTCGGCGCGGGCACGGCAGCCGGCTGCTCGCCGCCGCCGTGGACGCCTGGCGCGGCGACGGGTTCACCCACGCGGTCGCCTGGACGTTCGACGGCGACGAGGCGACCCGTAAGTTCCTCACCAGCACCGGCTGGGAGCCGGACGGCGCGGCCCGCGCGCTGGACGTCGACGACATGCTCGTCCCCCAGGTACGGCTGCACGTCGCGGTCCCCACCGAACCGGACGACACGCCCTGAACCGGTCGGTTCTGTCGGTCCGCCCTGGTAGACCGGAGGCGGCGGTGCGCCACCGACGGTGAGGGAGACGGGCATGTTCCGGGAGACGAAGGCGTTCAGCGGGTTCTCGGCCGACGACACCGACCGGGCCCGGGAGTTCTACGCCGGCACCCTCGACCTGCGGGTGTCGCAGCTCGGCGGCCCCGGCGGACTGCTGATGCTGCACCTGGCCGGCGACCGGGACGTGGTGGTCTACCCCAAGGCCGACCACGTGCCGGCGACGTTCACGGTGCTCAACTTCCCGGTTGCCGACGTCGACCGGGCGGTCGACGAGCTGACCGCACGCGGGGTGCGGTTCGCGCGCTACCCGGGGCTGCCGCAGGACGACCGGGGGATCATGCGCGACAACGGGCCGACCATCGCCTGGTTCACCGACCCGGCCGGCAACATCCTGTCCGTCATCGAGCAGGAGTGACCCCGCGCCGGGTCAACGGCGCAGCTCGACGACCAGCTCGTCGTCCTCCACCGCCCCCGTCGGGGTGAAGCCCAGCGAGGTGTAGAGCCGGGCGGCGGCCGTGTTGTCCGGGTGGTACGACAACCGGACGGGGTGCGTCCCGTCCGGCCCGGCCAGCCCGGCGGCGTGGGTGCGAACAGCGCCCCGGCCCACCCCCCGGCCCGGCTCGGCGGCGTCGATCAGCATGCCGCCGATCCACCGCGACCCGTCGTCGTCCACGCCCCACATGACGTGGCCGGCCACGGTCTCGTCGGCGTGGACCGCCAGCGACGTCCAGACCTCGGAACGCGAGGTCAGCACCAGGTAGCGGGCCGCCAGCGCCGGCACCCACCCCCGCTGGTCGTCGCGGGGGGCCAGGTCGGCCACCGCCCGCCAGTTGTCGTCGTCCACCGGGCGCAGGGTGACCCGCCGCCCGGCCCGATCGGTATGTCCGGAATCCAGCACCGGGGCAGCCTAGGGGCGCACCCCGGCGCACCGCCAACGAATTCGCCGCCACCGCCGCACCCCGCGTCGGCGCGACACCGACCGGCCGCCCCGGCCGGGCGGGGCTAGTCGAGCAGGGCGTCCAGGCCGACGGTCAGCCCCGGCCGCTGCCGGACCGCCCGCACCGCCAGCAGCACCCCGGGCATGAACGACACCCGGTCGTACGAGTCGTGCCGGATGGTCAGCGTCTCACCGAGGGTGCCGAACAGCACCTCCTGGTGGGCGAGCAGGCCGGTGGCGCGGACCGCGTGCACGCGTACCCCGTCGATGTCGGCGCCCCGCGCGCCGGGCACCTCGTCCTTGGTCGCGTCGGGGGCGGGGCCGAGACCGGCCTCGGCGCGGGCCTGCGCGACCAGCCGGGCGGTGTGGGTGGCGGTGCCGCTCGGCGCGTCGAGCTTGCGCGGATGGTGCTGCTCGATGATCTCCACGGACTCGAAGTGCCGGGCCGCGCGGGCGGCGAACTGCATCATCAGCACCGCGCCGATGCCGAAGTTGGGGGCGATCACCACCCCGACGTCGGGCCGGTCGGCCAGCCAGCCGCGCACCTGCTCCAGCCGCTGCCCGGTGAAGCCGGTGGTGCCGACCACCGCGTGCACGCCCTGGTCGATGCACCAGCGCAGGTTGTCCATGACCACGTCCGGGGTGGTGAAGTCGACGACCACCTCGGCGGAGGCGGCGGCGGACAGCTCGTCACCCTGGTCGACGGCGGCCACCAGCGCCAGGTCGTCGGCCCCGTCGACCGCCCGGCACACCTCGGCACCCATCCGGCCCCGGGCACCCAGCACACCGACCCGCACCGCCCCGCCCGGGCCCTTCTCCTGCTCGTCAGTCACGCGGCACAACCTATCCCAATCGGGACGCGGACCACCGCCGGACCACCGCCGTCCCACCGGCCGGTCCCGGTACGGACCCCGGACCCGACCGCGCACGCCGACCACCGGGACACCGGCCGGACGGACCACCGCCGGGACGGCCCGCGTCGCCGGGAACGGGTCGGCGGGCGACGGGCTCAGCCGGCGAAGTCGTGCTCGCCGAACGGGCCGACCACCGCCAGCGACATCGGCCGGCCCAGCAGCTCGGCGGCGAGGGTGTTCACGTCGGCCACGGTCACCGCGTCGACCCGGGCCAGCAGCTCGTCCACCGGCATCAGGTCGCCGTAGAGCAGCTCACCCTTGGCCAGCCGGCTCATCCGGGACCCGGTGTCCTCCAGGCCCAGCACGAACGAGCCCTTGCTCATCCCCTTGCCCCGGGCCACCTCCGCCTCGGTGAGCCCGTCGGCGGCCACCCGGGCCAGCTCGGCGCGGGTCAACCGGAGCACCTCGTCCACCTTGCCCGGCGCGCAGCCGGCGTAGACGGCGAACAGGCCGCTGTCGGCGTACTGGCTGGCGTAGGAGTAGACCGAGTAGGCCAGGCCACGCCGTTCGCGGATCTCCTGGAACAGCCGGCTGGACATGCCGCCGCCGAGGACGTTGTTGAGCACCCCGAGGGCGAACCGCCGCTCGTCGACCCGGTCGATGCCGGGGCAGCCGAGGATGACGTGCGCCTGCTCGGTCTCCTTCGGCTCGACCAGGACGGCGGCCGGCTTCGTGCGTACCGCCGGGGTGTTGCGCCGGGGCGTGCCCGGTGCGGCCGGGTCGGTGTCCAGCGGGGTGCCGCGCAGCGCCTGGCGGACCAGCCGGACCACGGTGGCGTGGTCGAGGTTGCCGGCGGCGGCGATCACGATCTGCGGCGCGGTGTAGCGGCGGCGGTAGAAGCTCTGGATCTGCCTGCGGGTCATCGGGGTGACCGTCTCCTCGGTGCCGGAGATCAACCGGCCGAGGGGGTGGTCGCCGTAGACGGCGCGGGCGAACAGGTCGTGCACCTCGTCGCCGGGCTCGTCGTCGTGCATGGCGATCTCTTCGAGGATGACCCCGCGTTCGGTCTCCACGTCGGCCGGTTCCAGCAGCGAGTCGGCGACCGCGTCGCACATCACGTCGATGGCCAGCGGCAGGTCCTCGTCGAGCACCCGCGCGTAGTAGCAGGTGTATTCCTTGGTGGTGAAGGCGTTGGTCTCGCCGCCCACCGCCTCGATCTCGGCGGAGATCTCCAGCGCGGTGCGCTTGTGGGTGCCCTTGAACAGCAGGTGTTCCAGGAAGTGCGCGGCACCGGCCTGCGGGCCCGTCTCGTCCCGCGAGCCGACCGTGACCCAGATGCCGAACGAGACGCTGCGCATCGTCGGGATCGCCTCGGTGAGCACCCGCAGCCCGCTCGGCAGCACGGTCCGCCGCACGGTGCCGCCCAGCGGGTCGTCACTGATCGTGCGGGTGACCGCCCGGGACGCGGCCCCGGCGCGGCCGGGCTGCCCGGCGACGGCGTGCCGGACGGGCGACGCCGCCGGCCGCCGGCCCGGGGGAAACGACGAACGCTGGGCGCGGCTCACGCAGACCTGCTTCCCGTGCGACGAGGGGTGGAGGGAACACACCGGCCGGGTGTGCACGTCGGCGTCACCCGGCCCGGCCCTG
>NZ_JBMDWU010000233.1:0-1739 GCF_048594385.1 Micromonospora sp.
CCGAATCTCCGCCGGGAAATTCGGCAACGTCGAAATATCGTTACCCAACTGCGCCGTCTCCGAGGTGAACCTGTCCCCCGTCAACTGCATCCCGTCACCCGAGTCACCAGCAAACCGGATCACCACCCGGTCCAACTGACGGATCTGCTTGGTCACGCCTGCACCTCGCTTCGCTCGGCCCCGCCGCGCGTGCGGCTGCACATGATGGTGACCTCGCCTTGCCCGGCCACGCGACCTCCCTGATGCGCCGCTGCGCCCGGTCCGCCCGTGGCGGGCCGGACCGCTGTCATCTCTCGCCTCCGAGCCTACGTCCAGGGCTTAGGGCATCCTTGGTGGAGGTCCGACACCTGGGAACCGGGTCGGCGAAATCTGTACGGCTATGCGGCGATTTGCGGTGCACGCCGTAATCGATATCACCGCGACCCCCCGGACGGCCCCCTCCGCCTGCCCCGACCCCCGGCCGGTCGGGTCGGCCGCCCCGTCGGCGGCAGGTCCCCCGCCACCTCGGCGGAGCGTCGGCGCAGCGCACCGGTCGCCAGCACGAGGGCCAGCACCACCAGCAGGACGGAGATCGTGATCAGCGCGAGCGCGGTCCGCTGGGCGGAGGACATCCCGCCCAGCGCGACCGTCCCGCCCTGCGCCGCGATCAACCCCTGCGAACCGGTCGGCGCGGGCGTGCCCACCGGCGGGGTGGTCAGCGCGGCGGCGGCGGTGATCCGGAAACTCATCTGGACCTGCCGGGCCGGCCCGCTCTCCGGGGTCAACCGGCCGGTCAGCGCCCCGGCCAGCGGGGCCTCGCGCTGGGCGTCCGGGGTGGCGGCGACCGTGAACCGCAGCGGCTGTGTCCGCCCCGCCGGCAGCACGCCGAGGTCGCAGCGGGTACGCGTCGGAGCCAGCGGCACACAGCCGGCCGGCGGGTCCAGCACGCTGACCCCCTCCGGCAGCGCCACCTCGACCCGTCCGGCGGCCGGCACCCGGCCGGTGTTGCCCAGGTGGGCCGTCAGCACGGTGGGTCCGCCGCTGATGTCGAAGGCCACCTCGTCGGCGTCGAGGAATATCCCGGGCACCGGCGGGCCGGGCGGGAAGAGCACCGCGAACCCCTCGTCGTCCTGCGCGGTGCCGCCGTCCGGGGCGGTCGCGGTGACCCGTACCGCGCCGCTGAGGGGCATCTGCCGCCAGGCGGTGCCGCTGACCCGTACCCGGATCATGCTGTCGAACCGGTCGCCCGGCGCGGTGGCCCACTCGCCGCAGTGCCACCCGCCGTCGCCGCTGGCCGCGCAGCCCGGCGTCCCGGCGTCGGTGAGCCCGGCCGGCAACGTGTAGGCCAGCCGCAGCCGCGCCGGCACGGCCCCGGTGTTGGTGACGGTGACCCGCAGCGCGGTGACCGTGCTGCCGGCCGCCCAGTAACCGTCGTCGAGGGTCACGTCCCCGGTGCCCACCCGGACCTCGACCCGGTCGCCGCCCGGCGGGCCGGGGCGGGTGGGTCGGCCGGGCAGCGGCGGCCGGGCGGGCGGCGCGGTGGTGGCCGTCGGCGGGGGTGCGGTGGTCACCGGTGGGGTGCCGGTCGGCTCCGGGGCGGCGGTGGTCGGCTCCGGGTCCGGGGGCAGCGTCGCCGGAGCGCTGGTCGGGCCGGCCCCCGTCGCCGTCGGCTCGACCCGGGGCGTGGTCCAGACGGTCGGGGCGCCGCCCGGGTTCCCCACGTAGGTCGGGGAGGTCACCGCCACGGTCACGGAGGGTGG
>NZ_JBMDWU010000234.1:0-55552 GCF_048594385.1 Micromonospora sp.
GGTCGTCGGGGCCGCCGGGGTCGGGGCGGCCGGGGTCGGCGCGGCGGCGGCCGGCACCACCGGCGGCGGGGAGCCGCCACCGCCGAGCACGCCGGTGGCGAAGAAGACCCCCAGCAGTACGCCCGCCAGGCCGGCGGCCAGCGCGAACCGCATCAGCGGATCGGCGGGCAGCCCGGGGCGGGCCACCCGACGGGCCCCGTACACGGTGCCGGACGGATCGTGGTGGGGATCGGGGACGGCCATGCCAGCATGGTGACCCACCGGGCGGGCCGACGGCCAGTCGGCCCGCGGGCCGGCGGGATCAGTCGACGACCCGGACGTCCTTCCAGAACGCCACCCGGTCGCGGATCTGCTCCGCCTCGGGCTTCGGGTCCGGGTAGTACCAGACGGCGTCGGGGCTCGTGCGCTCACCGTCGGTGAGGGAGTAGTAGGAGGCGGTGCCCTTCCAGGGGCAGACCGTCTGCGTCGCCGACTCGGTGATCAGGTCGTCGCGCAGGGTGCTTCGGGGGAAGTAGTGGTTGCCCTCCACCAGGACGGTGTCGTCGCTCTCGGCCACGACCTGGTCGTTCCACACGGCTTTCGGCATGTCACCACGCTACGCCCCCGGTGGGCCCCGGTCGCGGGCCCCTCGTGGACCGTCCCCTCCGCCGGTGCCGGGCGGGGTGGCCAACCCCGCTGAGCAGCCCGGCGAGGACACCACGTCGGAGGTTGCCGCCTGATCCGAAACGGTCAGCGGTGCGGTCCCCCGGAACGGCACATCACGCGTAAGGTGATCTCATGCGCGCGCTGCGTGATCATGAGCTGGCGGTGGACGCGTTGCGACGGTCGTACGCCGCCGTGCCCCCCGGGCATCCCGTACGCCTGGCCAAACGCACCTCCAACCTGTTCCGGCCCCGATCGGCCACCGGCACCCCCGGGCTCGACGTCAGCGGTCTGGACGGTGTCCTGTCGGTCGACCCGGTGGCCCGCACCGCCGACGTGCAGGGCATGTGCACCTATGAGGACCTGGTCGACGCGACCCTCCCGCACGGGCTGATGCCGTTGGTCGTGCCGCAGTTGCGCACGATCACCCTGGGTGGCGCGGTCACCGGGCTGGGCATCGAGTCGACGTCGTTCCGCAACGGGCTCCCGCACGAGTCGGTCATCGAGCTGGACGTCCTCACCGGCGCGGGGGAGATCGTCACCGCCCGCCCGGACGGTCCGGACGCCGAGCTGTTCGCCGCCTTCCCCAACTCGCTGGGCAGCCTCGGGTACGCCACCCGGCTGCGCATCGAACTCCAACCGGTCGGGCGGGCGGTGGCCCTGCGCAACATCCGGTTCACCCGGCTGGAGGAGCTGACCGCCGCCGTCGCCGACGTGGTCGCCAAGGGCGAGTGGGAGGGTCGGCCGGTCGACGCGATGGACGGCGTCATGTTCAGCCCCGGCGAGTCCTACCTGGTGCTCGGCTCGTTCACCGACGAGCCCGAGCGGCCCAGCGACTACACCGGCCAGGACATCTACTACCGCTCGCTGCGCCGCCGGGTGCGTGACACCCTCAGCGGCCACGACTACCTGTGGCGGTGGGACACCGACTGGTTCTGGTGTTCGGCCGCGTTCGGGGTGCAGCACCCGGTGGTACGCCGGCTCTGGCCGGCCCGCTGGCGGCGCAGCGACGTCTACCACCGGCTGGTCCGGCTGGAACACCGTCACCAGGTGGCCGCCCGGGTGGACCGGTGGCGTGGCCGGCCGGCCCGGGAACGCGTCGTGCAGGACGTCGAGATCCCGCTGGACGGCACGGCCGACTTCCTGCGCTGGTTCGACCGGAACGTGGGGATGACCCCGGTGTGGCTGTGCCCGTTGCGGCTGCGCGAGCCCGACGGCCCCGGCTCCGCCCGCGCCTGGCCGTTGTATCCGCTACGCCCCGGCCAGACGTACGTCAACATCGGCTTCTGGGGCAGTGTGCCGATCGCGGAGGGCGCCGCGGACGGCGAGGTGAACCGCTCCATCGAGCGGATGGTGTCGGAGTTCGGCGGACACAAGTCGCTCTACTCCGACGCGTACTACGACCGGGCGGCCTTCGACCGGCTCTACGGCGGGAAGACCTGGCGTGCCGTGAGGGACCGCTACGACCCGGACCATCGGCTCACCGGACTCTACGAGAAGGCGGTTGCACGAGAATGAGCCTGACCGACCGAGAACAGGGGGCGGCGAGCGCCCCGGCCAGCCCGCCGGCGGGGGGTCGGCGGGCACCGACCGTCGCCGACGTCGTCCGCGCGGTCACCATGCGGGACCTGCCGGTCCGCATCACCGGCTACGACGGCAGCGCGATCGGCCCGGCCGACGCCGGGATCACCCTCGACATCCGTTCCGAGCGGGGGCTGTCCTACCTGCTCACCGCCCCGGGCGACCTGGGTATGGCCCGGGCCTACGTCAGCGGCGACCTCGGGCTCGGCGGGGTGCACCCCGGTGACCCGTACGAGGCCCTGCGGGTGCTGACGGACCTGCGGCTGCGCATCCCCTCGCTGGCCGAGGGGCTGGCCCTGGTGCGCGGGCTCGGCTGGGAGCGGCTGCGGCCCCCGCCGGCCCCGCCGCAGGAGGCGCTGCCCCGCTGGCGGCGGGTGATGGGCGGGCTCCGGCACTCCCGCAGCCGGGACAGCACCGCCATCTCGCACCACTACGACGTGTCCAACGCCTTCTACGAGAAGGTGCTCGGCGACTCGATGACGTACACCTGCGCGGTCTACCACAGCCCGACCGACACCCTGGAGCAGGCCCAGTCGGCCAAGTACGACCTGGTCGCCGGCAAGCTGGCGCTCAAGCCGGGGATGCGCCTGCTCGACGTGGGCTGCGGCTGGGGCGGCATGGTCCGGCACGCGGCCCGCGAGTACGGCGTCACGGCGCTCGGCGTGACCCTGTCCCGGGAGCAGGCGCAGTGGGCCCAGGAGGCAATCGCCCGGGAGGGGCTGACCGGGCTGGCCGAGGTGCGTCACCTCGACTACCGCGACGCGCCCCGCGAGCAGTTCGACGCGATCTCCTCGATCGGGCTGACCGAGCACATCGGGGTACGCAACTATCCGGCCTACTTCCGGGCGCTGCGGGAGCGGCTGCGTCCCGGCGGCCGGCTGCTCAACCACTGCATCACCCGGGCCGACAACCGGGCCCCGCACCGCTCCGGCGCGTTCATCGACCGCTACGTCTTCCCCGACGGTGAGCTGGCCGGGCCGGGCCGCCTGATCAGCGAGGTGCACGACGCCGGGTTCGAGGTGCACCACGAGGAGAACCTGCGGCAGCACTACGCGTCGACGCTTGCCGCCTGGTGCCGCAACCTCGTGGCGAACTGGGACTTCTGCGTCGACGAGGTGGGCCGGGGCACCGCCCGGGTCTGGGGCCTCTACATGGCCGGGTCGCGGTTGGCCTTCGAACGCAACGGCATCCAACTGCACCAGGTGCTGGCCACCCGCAACGGCCTGGACGGCGTGAACGGCTACCCGCTGCGCCCGAACTGGACGCCCTGACCGCACCGCCCGTACCGGTCCGACGGGAGCCGCGCCACGGTGGCGCGGCTCCCGCCGTCCGCCGACGCATCGCAGCGCCCGCGCCCCGCACGGCGGACGCACCGGTACGGAGTTGTCCGCCGGTGGTTCCCGGGGCGTCGGGCTGGGTAATGCCCGGCGATGTTCCTCATCTTCGGACTCCGTACCAGGGTCACCCGGTCGGGGGTGGTGACCGCCGTCTGCCGGCACTGCGGCAACCAGGCCGCACAGGTGATCAGCCGCCGGTCGACGAAGTTCACCCTGTTCTTCGTCCCGCTGATCCCGATCCGAACAAAGTACGTGCAACAGTGCTCGTTCTGTGGCGTCGAGTCCGTCGTCGACGCCGACGAGGCCCGTCGCCTCCCGGTCGGCTGACCGTGGCCCGCTTCCTCTGCTGGCTGATCGGCCGCCCGCCAGGTCCGCCGACCGCGCCGGTGCACACCGCCTCCCGCCCGCCCTGCACCCCCGGTCGTCGCCCGTCGCGCCGCCGCCGGCGGCCGACAGCCGGTGCCCGTTCCCCCCGTTCGCCCTGGAACCGGTCCGCCGGCCGCTGACCCGGCCGCCCCGCAGCGGGCGTCGGCTGCCGGCCGGGGTCGGTCGGGGCGGCTATCGTGGCCTGTCGTGACGAGCACCGCGCAACGCCTGGCCGCGATCCGGGGCGACGTGCCCCCGAAACGGCACAACGCCCGGACCATCGCCGCGCTCACCGGAAACCCCGGCTGCGCCCGCCGGGCCGTGCTGGACGGGGCCGGGGTGGACAAGTCGGCGCTCGCGCAGCGGGTCGGCTTCCCCGCCCGGTTCGGCCAGTCCCGGTTCGCCATCACCCGGGGCAACGCGTTCGAGGCGCAGGTCAAGGCCGACGGTGGGGCGGAGCTGCTGCGGCTGGTCGCGCAGCGGTTGGGCGTACCGGTGCCGCAGCGGGCGAGCTGGACGGACCTGGGCGGCGCGGACGACCTGCCCGACCGGCGGGAACGCTCGCGGGCCGCGCTGACCGCCACCGGGCCGGACGCGGCGCTGTTCGACCATCCACTGCTCGGCCTGGACGTGGCCGGTCAGCGGGTGCACCTGGAACCGGATCTGGTCGCCGCCCGGCTCGGCGGCCGGTTCCACGTCGTGGAGATCAAGTCGTTCCCGGTGATCGACGGGCAGGCCGACCCGGCGAAGGTGTCCGCCGCGGCCGTCCAGTCCGCCGTCTACGTGCTGGCGCTGCGCGACCTGCTCGCCGCCGAGGGGCGGGACCCGGAGTCGGTGTCGCACGACGTGGTGCTGGTCTGCCCGCGTGACTTCGCCAACCAGCCGATGGCCAGCCTGATCGACGTCCGCAAGCAACTGCTGGTGCTGCGCCGCCAACTGGAGCGGATGGCCCGGCTGGACGACCTGCTCACCGCCGTGCCGGCCGGGTTCACCGTCGACCCGGCCGTCGACCCGGTGACGCTGACCGCCGCGCTGCACACCGTGCCGGCCCGGTACGCGCCGGACTGCCTGGCCGGCTGCGAGCTGGCGTACTTCTGCCGGGACGAGGCGCGCGGGCAGACCGGGGCGTTGGGCCGGCCGGTGCGGGAGGCCCTGGGCGGCATCGCCGAGGTGGCCGAGGTGCTGGCCCTGGCGGCCGGCGGGCCGGCCGTCGACCCGGAGCGGGAGGAGGCAGCCGCGCTGCTGCGCTCCGCCGCCCGGCTGCGCGCCGACGCCCTCGCCGGCCACCGGTCATGAGTACGCTGCGCGCGCTGGCGAAGGCGCAGGCGCTCGCCGCGGGGGTGGCCCAGCCGGTCGCCACCGTCCGGCACCTGCACCTGGCGCAGCGCCCGCTGGTGCTGGTGCCGCTGGCGATGGCCGGTGAGGCGCACGCCCCGCTCGCCGCGCTGGTCGGCACCGACCCGGCCGACGCACGGCTGCTGGTCGTGCCGCAGCCCCGCAACCGGGACCAGCGGTTCCGGTTCGTCACCGAGCTGGCCGCGACCGTGCTGCCCTGGCTCGACGGCTTCCGGGGTGTCTCGGAGGCGGTGGCCGTGGACCGGGGCCGCGACGTCCGCTACCGGTACGCCGACGCCCCGCAGCTGTGGGTGCCGAACCCGGCCGGGATCACCTTCCTGCGGCTGCTGGGCCGCTCCACCCGGTTCCGCCGCCCCGACGGGGAGTATCCGGTGCACCCGGCCGTCCCGCTGCTCGGCCGTTGGCTGACGTTCTTCGCCGAGCGGGCCGAGCAGCCCGGCTCGTCGGCGCTGCTGGCGATGACCGACGCGCTCACCCTGCACTGGGCGACCGGGCAGAGCGCGGTGGAGGACCAGCACCTGCCGGCGCTGCTCGGCTGGATCGACCCGCCGGCCGGCTCGACCGGGGCCGAGGCCGCCGCGCGGGCCGAGGACCCGGCGGTGTGCCCGCCGGCCGGCCCGGCCACCGACCCGGAGTTCGACAACGTGGCGCTCGCCCCGGTGATGGCGGCCTGGGCGGCGGCCGACGACGACCCGACCGCCCGCGACGAGGCGTACGCGGAGCTGGTGCGGTTGCTGCGCGGGCAGCTCGCGCCCACCTGGGAGCTGATGTGGCGCGGCCTGGGGCTGCTCGACGGGCTGCCGCCCGGTGCCCGGGTGGCGGCCCGATGGGCCGGTGACCGGGACGCCTTCACCGGTTACGCCGAGCACCTTGACGCCGACGGCGGGCCGCAGCCCCGGCACGACGGCGCGGTCGCGGCGGCGGTCCGGCTGCACCGGCTGGAACGTGCCGCGACCAGCTACGCCGTGCAGCGCGCCTATGACGACCCGCTGGTGATGGCCGAGCACCGGCTGGCCGGGGAGGCGTTCGTCGCCGACGTGACCCTGGCCGACCCGGGGCGGGTGGACGACAGCGGCAAGCGGCCGGTGCTGCGGCCGAGGATCCAGGTGGTGACCACCGAACCGGTGCGGATGCCGGTCGGGGCGACCCTGTGGTCGACGGCGCGGCCGGCCCAGAAGGCGACGGTGGTCTTCGTGACCCCGGCGGCGGACGGCCGGACCGAGGTGGTGCTGGAGCTGTCGGGCGGGATGGGACGGGGGCTGACCGCGCCGCCGGGCAGCGTGCCGCAGGTGGGGGAGCGGCTCTGCCTGACCACCCTGTCGGAGGCGTACCTGCCCGCCGGGACGTTCCCCACGGCCGAGGAGACACCGTGGACGCACGGGGGACCGCCGACCTACGAACTGCCCGAGGCGCTGTCCTCAGTGGTCGGATAGCCGACCCGGTGAGTGTGGCGGTGACCCGCCCGGCTGGCTAGGCTTCGATGGTTCGCCGTCCGTGATCCGTCCGCACGGTCGAGGTGCGCGTTGGAGAGAGAGCCGGAGCGATCACCGTGCTACCCCAGGACGCCGTCTCCGGCGCGCCGACCCGACCGCTGACCCTCCCCCGGGTGGGTGCGGTCGTCGCCGCGGTGGCCGTCGTGCTGGAGTTGTTCTGGCTGCTCGCCGCGCTGCCCAGGGCGGCCCTGGTCAGTGACGTCACCGCCACCGCCGTGGCGAGCTGGGCCAGCTACGCCTGCGTCCGCACGATGCGCCGGCACCCCGCCCCGCTGCGCCGGTTCTGGGCGCTGCTCGCGCTCACCATGGGGCTGGCCGCCGCCGGCCGGCTGCTGTGGACGGTGGACCGGCTGCGCGCCGACGAGCTGCCGCACACCCCGCTGATCGGGGCGGTCTTCACCGCCGGCATCGTCACCGGCACGGCCGCGCTGCTGACCTCGCTGACCGCGCCACGCAGCGCGGTGGGCCGGGCCCGCACCGTGCTGGACGGGGTGATCGTCGGGCTGGCCCTGATCCCGATCGGCTGGGTGGTGGTGTTCCGCGACGTCGCCGCCGCCGACCTCGACGATCCGCTGCGCACCCTCGGCCTGCTCTACCCGATGATCGACCTGATGCAGCTGACCATCCTGGTGGCGGTGGCCGGCCCGGCCCGCTCGGTGTGGCCGCCGCTGACCCTGATCGGGGCGAGCCTGGTCACCCGGGCCGGCGCGGACGCGGTCTACGTCTCGCTGGTCGCGCACGGCAGCTACACCCCCGGGCACCCGATCGACGTCTGCTGGCCGCTGAGCTACCTGCTGATCGGCATCGCCACCACCCGGCCACCGCCGCCCACCTGCGACGGCGCCGAGGAGATCGGCGAGTCCCCGCTCCCGTCCTGGTGGCGGGTGGCGCTGCCGTACCTGCCGGTCGGCGGGGCGATCATCGCGGTGGTGCTGGCCCGTCGCCCCACCGGGCAGACCCCGCCGCTGGTCTTCGGCGGCATGATGGCGCTGCTCGGGGTGCTCGCCCTGCGGCAGGGGCTGGCCGCCAACGAGAACCTGCGGCTGGTGGCCCGGCTGCGACGGCTCGCCTACACCGACCAGCTCACCGGCCTGCCGAACCGGCTGATGTTCAACCGGCAGCTCCGCCGGGCGCTGCGCGACGGGCCGCCGGTGGCCGTGCTGCTCCTTGACCTGGACGGCTTCAAGCAGGTCAACGACCGGTTCGGGCACGCCACCGGCGACACCCTGCTGACCAGCATCGCGCTGCGGATGCGGGCCGCCGTCGGCGGTGACGGCACCGTCGCCCGCCTCGGCGGGGACGAGTTCGCCGTGCTGGTCGCCGGGGACCGGACGGTCGTGCCGGAACGGCTCGCCGAACGGCTGCTCGCCGCCCTGCAACCGTCGGCGGGCGAGGAGGACGTCGGCGTCCACCCGTCGGCCAGCATCGGCATCGCCGAGTTCGGCCCGCAGCACGCCTCCCACACCGACGTGCTGCGCGACGCCGACATCGCGATGTACGCGGCGAAGGCCGCCGGGAAGTCCGCGTACCGCACCTGCACCCCGGCGCTGCGGGAGTCGGCGGTGACCCGGGCCGAGCTGATCGCCGACCTGCGGCGGGCCGTCGACGAGCGGCAACTGCACCTGGAGTACCAGCCGATCGTCGACCTCGCCACCGGCGTGGTCCGCAGCGCGGAGGCGCTGGTGCGTTGGCGGCACCCCCGGCTCGGACTGCTCGCCCCGGCGGCGTTCCTGCCGCTGGCCGAGGAGACCGGGCTGATCGTGCCGATCGACAGGTGGGTGATCCACGAGGCGTGCCGGGCCGCCGCGACCTGGCGGGCCCGGGTGCCCGAGGCGACCGTGGCGGTCAACATCGCCGCCGCGCACCTGCGCCGCCCCGACCTGATCGCCACCGTCACGGCGGCCACCGCCTCGGCCGGCCTGGCCCCCCGCGCGCTCACCCTGGAACTGACCGAGTCGGCGCTCATCGACGGCAGCGAGGCGGTGCTGGAACGGCTGGCCCAGCTTCGTGAGCTGGGCATCCGCATCGCCATCGACGACTTCGGCACCGGCTACTCGTCGTTGAGCTACCTGCACCGCATCCCCGCCACCGAACTCAAGATCGACCGGTCGTTCGTGGCCCGGCTGGACACCGACGCGCGGGCGTACGCCACGGTGGAGATGGTCACCCGGCTGGCCGGGGCGTTCGACCTGGCGGTGGTGGCCGAGGGGGTGGAGACCGAGGGGCAGCACGCGGCGGTCACCGCGATCGGCTGCGTCCACGGCCAGGGCTACCGGTACGGCCGTCCCGGCGGCCTGTCCGCCCTGTCCGCCCCCGCCGCCCCCCGCTGACACTCCGGCCGCCCGCCGACCCGGGAGTCGTGCCGGCCCGGCCGGGTCCACCGGCGCAGAATCGGGCTTGACCCTCACGTCGCGGCAGGCCGGAGCCTTGGTGCCGAAGGGAGGAAACCATGGCGTACACGGTGGGTCAGGTGGCGAAGGCGGCCCGGGTGACGGTCCGGACGCTGCACCACTACGACGATATCGGGCTGCTCTCGCCGGGCGGCCGGACGCCGGCCGGCTACCGCCGCTACGACGACGCGGACCTGGAGCGGTTGCAGCACATCCGCTTCTACCGGGAGCTGGGGTTTCCGCTGGAGGAGATCGCGGTGATCCTCGACGACCCGGATGCCGACCCGGCGGCGCACCTGCGCCGGCAGCACGACCTGCTGAGCGGGCGGATCGGGAAGCTCCAGGAGATGGTCGCCGCGATCGAGATCGCGATGGAGGCGAGACGGATGGAGATCAACCTGACCCCGGAGGAACGGTTCGAGGTCTTCGGTGACGTCGATCCGGAGGAGCACGCCGAGGAGGCGCGGCAGCGCTGGGGCGACACCGAGGCGTACCGGGTGTCGACCCAGCGGGCGGCGAACTACTCGAAGGAGGACTGGCTGCGCATCAAGGGGGAGCAGGAGGACTGGGGCCGGCGGATCGTGGCGGCGCTGACCGCCGGGACGCCCGCCGACTCGGCGGAGGTGATGGCGCTGGCCGAGGAGCACCGGCAGCTCATCGTCCGCTGGTTCTACGACTGCTCGTACGAGGTGCACACCGGGCTGGCCGACATGTACCTGGCCGATCCCCGGTTCACCGCCTTCTACGAGAAGATCGCGCCGGGGCTGGCGGAGTACCTGGCGGAGGCGATCCACGCCAACGCGATCAGCCGGGCCTGAGCGGTGCCGCCTGCGGTGGGTGAGGATGGGGGTCGTCCCGCCCACCCACCGGAGGTCGCCCGTGTTCATCGTCGCCGGAAGTCTCTACGTCGACCCCGCCGAGCGGGACACCTACCTGGCCTCCTGCGTGGAGGTGGTCCGGCAGGCCCGCTCGGCGCCCGGCTGCGTCGACTTCGCCATCGGCGCCGACCTGGTCGAGCCGGGCCGGATCAACGTCTACGAACGCTGGGAGTCCGACGACGAGCTGCTGGCGTTCCGGGGGTCCGGCCCGGAGCAGGAGCAGGTCGCGGCGATCCGTGGCGCGGAGGTGCATCGCTACCGCATCTCCGCCGTCGAGGCCCCCTGACCGGCCCGACCTGCCGTCGATGGGCCTGCGGTCCCGGCCGCCCTGTGGTGTCCCGGCGTCACCGCCGCCGGTCGATGCTCCCTGACCGGCGGTGGACCTGTCGTCGGCACGCGCCTGGTCGCAGCCCGTGATCCCCGGCCCTGGTCCCGCCGTCACCGCCGCCGAGCGGGTGGCCGGTCGGCGGCGAGCTGGTCGGGGGTGCCCGGTCGGCGGCCGGGTGCCGGGCTAGGCTGGCGCGACCGCTCTGTCACCAGCGTCGATCGGCTCGGCCGGCGGGCGCGCCACCCGGGGAGACCGCCGTGAAGCACCCGAAGTGGGCCGCCGCCACGGCCGCCCTCGTCGCCCTGGTGACGGCGGCCGGCTGCACCTCGGACGACAGCGGTGCGGGACCGACACCGACCGCCGGGTCGGCCACGACCGCAGCGGCCCCGACCGAGCCGGCCGCCGTACTGGCCACCGCCGCGCAGCGGGTCGAACAGCAGTCCTACCGGCTGACCCTGGGCGACGGCGCGGGCGGCGGGGACACCACCACCCTGGTCTGGGACCCGAGGGGCCGGCGCGGGCGGGAGACGACGACGCTGGCCGTGGCCAACGGCAAGGTGGTCATCGAGCGGCTCGTCACCGGCACCGACGTCTACGTGAAGGTGACCGCCCCGGACCGGCGGGTGCCGGTCTGGGACGGGCGTACCTGGTGGCACCTGGGCACCGTCGAGGCGGCCGCCGCGAAGCGGACCGGGCTGGACAACACCCGGTTGGCCAGCACCCTCGGCTCGGCCACCGAGGTGCGCGCCACCGGCGAACGGGCCTACGCCGGGACCCTGGACCTGCGGCGCAGCACCGAGGTGCTCGGCGAGGGGGTGGGTGGGGTGCTCGGCGAGCGGGCCGCCACGGTGCCGTTCACCGCGACGGTGGACGCGCAGGGGCGGCTGGTCCGCTACCGGATCGAGCTGTCCGGCGAGCCGGGCAAGACCTCGGCGCTCGACCTGACGTACGCGGACTTCGGCCTGCCCGTGTCGGCGGACCAGCCGGAGGCCGGCCTGATCGGCGAGGACCCACCCCGCAACATCCCCGGCGCCTGACCCCCCGAGCCCCGCCCAGGCGGCCCCGCCCCGCCCTGCCCGCCCCTGCCCGCCTGCCGGCCCGGCGGGGCTGGCTGGCAATATCGCCACAACTGCGGTATCCGCGCGCTCCGATACCGCTCTTGTGGCGACATTGAGTTGATCAACGTCGACCCGACCTGCGGGCGCGGGCGGGAGGGGCCTCACAGGAGCAGGTCGAGGAGGAGCACGCCGGCGAAGCCGACCACCGAGATGATCGTCTCCAGTACCGACCAGCTCTTGATCGTCTGTCCCACGGTCAGCCCGAAGTACTCCTTGACCAGCCAGAAGCCGGCGTCGTTGACGTGCGAGAAGAACAGCGACCCGCAGCCGACGGCCAGGGCCAGCAGCGCCACCCCGGGACGGTCCAGGGTGGCCGCCAGCGGGGCGACGATGCCGGCGGCGGTGATCGTGGCGACCGTCGCCGAACCGGTGGCGACCCGGATGCCCACGGCGACCAGCCAGCCCAGCAGCAGCGGGGAGAGGTTGGCGTCCTTGGCCGCGTCGGCGACCAGGTCGCCCACCCCGGCGTCCACCAGCACCTGCTTGAAGCCGCCACCGGCGGCGACGATGAGCAGGATGCCGGCGATCGGCGGCAGCGAGCCGCCGAGCACCGAGGAGACCTGGCTGCGGCTGAATCCGGCCTGGTAGCCGAGGGTGAACATGGCGACGATCACCCCGGCCAGCAGCGCCACGATCGGCGCGCCGGCGATGTCGAGGGTCTGCCGGGCGACGGTGCCGTCGGCCAGGGTCAGTTCACCGACCGCGCGCAGCAGCATCAGCACGACCGGCAGCAGCACGGTGAGCACAGCCGGCCAGAACCTGGGGGTACGCCGGGCCGTCTCGGTGCCGCTGTCGTCGACCGGGGCGCCCGGCCGGCCGGAGCCGGGGTTGACCAGGTCGTCGTCGGTGAGCAGGTCGTCGTCGCCGGCCGGTCCCCGCCCGGCGTCCCGCCCGACCGACTCCCGGGCGCGGACGGCGGCGGGGCTGCCCGGCCCGCGCCGGCCACCGCCGGTGGTGGGCGGGTGCCGGGTGGGCAGCAGCGCGGCCGGCGCGGTGGCCGGCACGTAACGGGCGATGAAGTTGCCGAACACCGGGCCGGCGACGATCACGGTGGGGATGGCGATGATCAGGCCCAGCCCGAGGGTGAGCCCCAGGTCGGCGTTGAGCGAGGAGATCGCCACCAGCGGGCCGGGGTGCGGCGGGACGAGGCCGTGCAGCACCGACAGGCCGGCCAGCGCCGGGATGCCGATCTTCATCAGCGGTACGTCGGTGCGCAGCGAGACCAGCAGCACGATCGGCACCAGCAGCACCACGCCGACCTCGAAGAACAGCGGCAGGCCGATCAGCGCGGCGACCCCGGCCATGGCCCAGGGCAGGGCGGTGCCGGAGACCCGTCCGACGACCCGGTTGACGATGCCGTCCGCCCCGCCCGACTCGGCGAGCAGGCCGCCGATCATCGCGCCGAGGGCGATCAGCAGACCCACCCCGCCGACCGTGGAGCCGACCCCGGCGCTGAACGACTCGATCATCGTGTCGGGGGCCATGGCGGCGACCACGCCGAGCACCGCCGCGCCGAGGATCAACGCCAGGAAGGGGTGCACCTTGCCCCAGGCGATGAGCACTACGACCGCGGCGATGCCCAGCAGAGCGGCCACGACCAGTTGGGCGTCACCGGCGCTGGTGGCCGGTTCCGCGGGTGCGGCGAGGAGGGTGAGCACGGCGATCACGACCTTCGGACGGGGTCCGACCCGACGAGGGGCGGGCGGTCACATGGGTGCGGGGGTGGGTGGTGGCTCCGCCGGCAGGCTGGGGGCCAGCCGGCGCAGCGACGCGAAGGTGGGCACCAGCGCGTCGTACAGCTCGGAGTGCAGGGGGAGTAGGGCGGCGTAGGTGGCGGCGGAGGCCGGTTCGGGGCGTACCGTCTCGTCGATGCGGACCAGGTCGGCGGCGACGTCGATGGAGTCGATCAGGCCGAGGGCCTGCATGCCGAGCAGCGCCGCGCCGAAGCTGGAACCCTCGTGGCCGGCGGGGAACCGCACCGGCATGCCGAGCGCGTCGGCGAGCATCTGCCGCCACAGGGGGCTGCGGGCGAAGCCGCCGCTGGCGTGTACCTCACGGACCTCGTTGCCGGCGGCCCGGACCGACGCCAGGACCAGGGCGAGCTGCTGGCAGACCCCCTCCAGCGCGGCCCGGACGAGATGCTCGCGGCGGTGCCCGTGGGTGAGCCCGACGTACGCCCCGCGCGGCAGCGCGCTCCAGTGCGGGGCGCGCTCGCTGAGCAGGTACGGCAGCATGATCAGCCCGCCGGAGCCGACCGGCGCGGTGGCGGCCAGCGCCAGCAGTTCCTCCTCGCCGTGCTCGCCGAACTCGGGGGCGAGGGTGTCGCCGGCCCACTGGAGCACGATCCCGCCGTTGTTGATCGCCCCGCCGACGACCCACCGGTCCTCGGTGAGCGCATAGCAGAACACCCCGCCGAGCGGGTCGACGGCGGGACGTTCGACGGCCACCCGCATCGCCCCGGAGGTGCCGATGGAGCAGGCGACGACGCCGGGGCGTACGGCCCCGAGGCCGAGGTTGGCCAGCGGACCGTCGCCCGCGCCGACCACGACGGGGGTGTCGGCGGGCAGGCCGGTGGCGATGGCGGCGCGGGTGGTCAGCCCCGGCAGCACGGTGGTGGTGGGCACGAGCCGGGGGAGCTGTTCCTCGGTGATGGCGGCGACGCGCAACGCCTGGGCGTCCCAGGTGAGCTGGTGGATGTCCATGAGGCCGGTGGCCGAGGCGACCGAGTGGTCGGTGACCAGTGTGTCGGTCAGCCGCAGCAGCACGTAGTCCTTGATGCCGACCCAGCGGGCGACCCGCGCGTGCAGCGTCGGCTCCTGCTCGGCGTACCAGAGGATCTTCGGCAGTGGGGCCATCGGGTGCACGGGGGTGCCGGTGCGCCGGTGCAGGGCCAGCCCCCACGGGGCGGCGCGCAGCCGTTCGGCCTGGCTGCTGGCCCGGGAGTCGGCCCAGGTCACCGACGGGGTGAGTGGTGCGCCGTCCGGGTCGAGACCGATCAGGCTGTGCATGGCGGTGCTGAACGACAGGCCGGCGATGCCGTCGCCCAGTTCGGTGACGACGGCGCGGATGGTCTCCACCACCGCGTCGAAGATGAGTTGCGGGTCCTGCTCGGCGTAGCCGGGGTGCGGCTCGTCGAGGGGGTAGCCGACGGAGTGGCTGGCGAGTTGGTGGCCGTCGGTGTCGTACGCCACGGTCTTGGTGCTGGTGGTGCCGATGTCGACGCCGAGCACCACGCGGCGGCGCTGGTCCGGACCGGTCACGGGCCCCCCTTCGCATCGGCGGTGCGGGCGTCGCGGCCCGGCTGCGGCTGACGTTACCCACGTCGGCAGCGCCCCGCACGGCGGAGAACCGGAAGGTGAGCCGGTGTGCGGTTCGTCGTGGTCCGAGGGATTTCCCTCCCCCGATCGGGTGGTAAATCCGTAATGCCGGGTCCATCGGTCTTATTCCTGCCGTTGAGCCGGGTGAACACCCCGGTTGGTGGCTCGCACGGCGGAGGGGTCGGCGCGGCGATGACTGATTCGACGGGTTCCACCTGGCGCTACACCTGGGCACGTCAGCAGAACGAGCGACGACGGCGGGCCTACCGCACCGTCGAGCGGGCCTGGCGACGCCGCGACGACGAACTGCGACGGCTACGGGCCCTCGCCGTCGGTCTGCAGGGCACCGCGGCGGCCGGGGTCGGCCTGCCGTTGGCGTTGGGCCCCGGCGAGGCGGTCCTCCGGGCGGTGCCCGGCGCGCAGCTGGTCGAGGTCCGCCACACCACCGTGCTACCCGCCCCCGACCTGGTCGTCGAGGCGGAACCGGGGCCGCTGCGCCACCGGCTGCCCGACGGGGTCCGGGTCACCGACGCCGGGATCGCGGTGGTCACCAACCGTCGGCTGGTCCTGCTCGGCGGGCGTGGCCGGCGCGACTGGGCGTACGGGAGGATGACCGGGCTGCTGCACGACCCGGCGGCCCCGGTCACCCTGATCCAGGTCCTGGACCGGCGGCAGACCTCCGGCGTGCTGCTGCCGCCGGGCGCGGCGGCCGAGTTCCGGTTCGTGCTGACCCTGGCCTTCGCCGACGCCATCGAGCAGCGGCCCGCCGTCCTCGCCCAGCTCGACGAGCTGATCGCCCTGCACGCCGAGAGCGCGCCGTTCCGGCCGGCGATCGCCACCCCGGCGCAGGCCCGGATCAGCGCCCGCGTCCCCGGCGGTCGGCGGACCGTCGCGGTGGCCGCCGCGCTGACCCTGGTGGTGCCGGCGGTGCTGGTCGAGTCCGATCCGCCGGTCACCCCCGAGGTGGCGTCGGCGGCCACCGCCGCGCCCGGTCCGGGCGTCACCCGGCCGCCACAGCCGTCCCCGTCACCGTCCGTGGTGCGGGAGCGGCGCTGCGGGGCGCCGGCCAACCCGATGGGGTACGACTACTGCGGCGGCGAACGCGTCCGGGAACCCGACCACCGGATCTGCGACTGGTTCGACTGCGTGCCGCAGTTCTGGGCCGGGCGCGGCTACCTGGTGCTGTGCCGCGACGGCGCGGTCAGCCTGACCGGGGGGCGGCCGAAGCCCTGCGCCGGCCACGACGGGGTACGCCGCACCGTCGACCGCTGACCGCCGCTCCGCCTTCCGGGGGTGCTCGTCGCAGGTGGGCCGACGTAGCGGTGTCGGGCCCTGGTCGATGCCGCCACTTCGGCCCACTGGTGATCTGCCGCCTGTGGGTGCGCGACTGATCTGCCGCCGGTGGGTGGGGTGACGGTCGGCCCCACCGCACGAACACGGATCGTCACATCGGTGTCCGATTGTGTGGGAATTCAGGCATTACTCCTACCTGGTTGTGTTTTTCATTGACACTTATTCAATCGATGGATAGTTTCTTGGGCAGAAGCTTGTCGAACGGCAATTGACTCACGGGGGAGTCGATCATGCACAGGACAATCGCCGTCAATAATGGCGTTGCTGCCCGCTGCCGGGTGGCCGCCCGCTGCCCGTCGTGGGCCGGCGTCGCCTACGACCGGCTACCGAAAGCGTCGCCATGGGGATGACGCCGGCAGCCCGACCCGCCAATGGCCTGCTCGACAGGCCGCACCGTACGCCTCCGGCACCGGACCGTCGCTGCTGACCCTCTCCGGGGGCGGCGGCTCGACGCCGTCCTGAGCAGGTCCGGCCCGCTTTCGCCGACATCATCCGTCGCCCCATAACCGTACCCTGCGTCGTCGTCGCTCAGCCGACGATCGGCACCATTTCCGCGCGCCCATTTCCGGCCGTTTTCCCGGCCGGTCGGGCGCAATTACCGCATGGCTTCGACCACGGGAATCCCTCCCGTGGAGAACATAGGGAGAATTGATGGGTAAACGCACCACGACCGGGGGAGTGGCAGCCACCGTGCTGGCCGCCTCGATGGTCGTCGCCCCGGTCGGCGGTCCGGCGTCCGCCGCCCCGCCCACCTCCGCCGCCCCCAGGACGGACACCTCGCTGGTGTCGCCCAGGTCCGGCAAGAACGTCTGGCTCTACGACAGCCCGACCCGACGCACCGCCCGTGCTGCCGCGGGGGCAGCGCCCGTGGTGCCCAAGGGCACCGGCCCGGTCCGCAACGGCACGCAGTTGTCGTTCTCGCTGACCGACCGGCTGGAGGCGAAGGTCAACGTCGGCTCCGGCAACCTGATGGTGAGCAGCACCGACCTCACCCTGCCCGGCGTCGCCGAGAACGTGACGCTCGGCGCGAGCTTCAACAGCCTGCTCGTCGGCGGCGACCTGGCCGTCGGGGCGCACGGCCCCGGTTGGCGTACCCGCTCCGGAGTGGACGTCAAGCTCTACCCGGCCGACGACGGCTCGGTCACCTACGCCGCCGCCGACGGGGTGGTCGGCAAGTTCACCGTCTCCGGCTCCGGATACTCCTCGCCCGGCGAGTTCAAGGCCGGCCTGGCCCACGACGGGAGCGGCTGGAAGCTGACCGAGCACGACAGCGGGCGGGTGCTCTTCTTCACCTCCGCCGGAGTGCTGGAGAAGACCGAGGACCGCAACGGCAACGTCACCGACTTCGTCTACAGCGCCGGCAAGATGACCCAGGTGACCTCCGACCGGGGTGGCGCCTACGCCCGCAAGGCCACAGTCGTCTACACCGGCGACCGGCTGACGAAGTACCAGCAGAGCGACGGCTACGGCGTCCTGCGCGAGGTCAGCTACGAGTACGACGCCAACAACCGGCTCAGCGCCATCCAGTCACCTGCGTCATCCCGCCGCTGGACGTTCGAGTACGACAGCGCCGGTGACCTGGTGAAGATCTGGACCAAGGACGACACCTACAGCACCGTCACCTACGACGGTCAGCACCGGGTCACCTCGTTCACCCAGGTCACCAACAACGCCACCGGGCAGGGCGCCACCACCCGGCTGGCGTACCCGACGTCGTCGCGGACGTTGGTGGCCGACCCCCGGCAGGACCTGTCCCAGCCGGTGGCGAACGTGCCGAACACCACCTACGACCTCAACAGCGACAAGCGGGTCACCAAGGTCACCGACCCGGCCGGCAACAGCCGGAGCAAGACGTACACGCCGTTCAGCGACGTGGCCAGTTCGGTCAGCCCCGAGGACGGCACCGTCACCAACACCTACGGCGCGAACGCGGGCGAGTCGCTGACCAAGTCGGCCTCGCCCACCGGGGCCAGCGCGTCCGCCGCGTACGCCAACGCGGCGACCTCGACGAACCCGACGGCGAACTTCCAGCCGTCGTCGTCGATCGACACCCAGAGCAACAGCTCGACCTACACCTACAACGGCGCCGGCAACCGCACCTCGACCGCCGACGCGCTCGCCGCCGAGGCCAAGGTCGACTACAACACCGACGGCACCGTCAAGACCTCGACCGACCCGGCCAACACCGGTAACCCCACCAACTACACCTACGACTCGAACAAGCAGGTCACCAAGGTCACCCCGCCGACCGGCAACGGGCTGGCCGTGAAGAACTTCACCTACGACAGCCTGGGCCGGCTGGAGACCGTCGACGACGGCTGCCTGACCACCTACCAGTGGAGCAAGGACGACCGGGTCCAGAAGATCAGCTACTCCGGCTGCGGCACCCTCACCGCTGTCACCTTCGAGTACGGCCGGGCCGGCAACGTGATCAGCCGGGTCGACTCCTCGGGCACCACCACCTGGGAGTACGACCTGCTCAACCGGCTGCGTCGGCGCACCAACCCGGGCACCCCGACGTTCGTGTACGCGCACGACGTCGCCGGCAACCTGACCGAGCTCACCGACGGCCGGGGCACCACGAAGTACTACTACAACACCCGCAGCTGGCTGGTCCGGATGGACACCGCCGGGAACACCCGCTACAACTTCTCGTACGACAAGAACGGCAACCGGCTCAACACGTACTTCGCCAGCGACGAGACGAACAGCGCGTACGCCATGCGGATCAAGACGGTGTACGACAAGTCGGACCGGCCCACCCGGATCACCGCCACCCGCAACTCGGCGAGCCCGGCCACCGTCTTCGACGTCACCTACTGCTACGCGAAGTACACAGCCGGTCAGCCCTGCTCGACGGCGACGGCCGACGACACCGGCCTGCGCCAGTGGCAGAAGGACGAGGTCGGCGGCGCGGTCAGCCAGTTCACCTACGACAAGGGCAACCGGCTGACCAAGGCCACCAACTACAACGGCAAGACCTACGACTACGCGTACGACAGCAACGGCAACCGGACCAGCGTCAAGGTCGACGGCAGCACCACCCAGACCCTGACCTACAACTCCGCCAACCAGATCACCACCACCAACAACACCTACGACGGGCGGGGCAACCAGACCCGGGTCAGCACGCCGTCGGTCAACCCGGTGACGTACAACCCGGCCAAGCAGATGACCGGCGCGAACGCCACCACCTACGGCTACGCCGGCAGTGACCAGGTCGAGTTGGTCCGGGCCGGCACCACCACCATGCAGTACGGCCTGGAGGACCAGCACGGGATGGCCTCGCTGCAGTCCTGGACGGCGGGCGGCACCACCGCCTACGTGGAGCGCGACGGCATCGGCACCCCGCTGGGACTGCGCGTCGGCACCACCGACCACGCGTACGTCCTGGACGCACTCGGCTCCACCGTCGCGATCGTCAAGGCCGACGGCACCGTGGCGGCGACCTACAAGTACGACCCCTACGGCAACGGCACCCTCACCGACGAGTACTACCTCGGCGCGGCCACCAACGTGGTCCGCTATGCAGGCGGCACGTACGACTCGCAGACCGGCTTCACCAAGTTCGGACAGCGCTGGTACAACCCGGGTCAGGGCCGCTTCACCCAGCAGGACAACCTCAGCTTCATCGGCAACCCGAAGCACGGCAACCGGTACGCCTACGCTGCCTGCAATCCGACCAACAATATCGATCCCACTGGAGCGGCTTCAGAGTGTTTCGTGGCGGGCATGCTTCTCGCGGTCGGAGTCGTTGGGCTTGCTGCAAGCTCGGTTGCGCTGGTGGGAATCACTGCCAGCACTGCCGCTATTCAGGTGGCGGCAACCCTGGTAGGTTTCGAAGTCTCCGTATTCTCGCTGCCTTTTGGTATCGACGCAGTTATGGACATGTGTTAAAGGTATGGAGGAATTTGTGGGAAATCGTGACAGGGGCCGCCTTGACTGGAGGGTCGGCGCGGCAACGGCAACGCCATTTCTCGGCGCACTCTCTGCTGCCGGGGTTGCTCTCCTGGCTGATGGCATCGACCCTGCAGCGAGATACGTGGCAATCGCGCTCAGTGCCGCCTGCCTCGTGCTCGGGTTGTTGATGATCGTCAAGCGACGGCGTTAGCCTTCAGGTCCAATCGGTCGCTTCCCAGCGCGATGGGGCACTCCTGCCACGGGGGAGTGCCCCATCGGCGTGGCCTGCCGTCTCCATGTTCGAGGGCTGGAACGGCCGTCAGCAGGCCGGTGGAAGACCGGTGCGGGTGAGAAGGTCACAGGTTGCGGTCGTGCTCGCCATCGTGGCCGCCCCTGCCGTCCCGGTGGCGCTCGCGCTGCTTGTCACGCGGCGGAGATGACCACCCGGGGCTTGGGCTGACGAGAGAGACGAGAGAGCAGCATGGCAGAGGGCGTCAGGAAAGCGGGCGGTCGGCCCGAGACCGTACTCATCGTGCTGTTGCTGGTAACCGGCGGAATCGGGTTGTCCGGTCGATGGTGGCCGGGTGCCGTGTTCGCGTTGCTGGTGGCGGTCCTTCTGCTGATCCGAGTCGCTGTACGTCGTCGCAGCGGCTGACCGCTGATCTGCTCCGCATCCGGGCCGCCCAGGGTATCCAGCCGTGGGCGGCCCCGGGTGCGTCGTGCAGGAGTGGACGGGTGTGCCGCTGGCCGTCCGGGTGGTGGCGGGGCCGTCGCATCATGTACGGCGTGATCCATTTCAAGCGTAAGCAGCGCAAGAAGAAGCGTGACTGGTGCGACGCCGACTGCGACGTCTGCGACTGTGACGGCCTGCCCTGCTGTGACTTCGGCCTGTTCTCGTTCCTGCTTACCCTCGGCGCGACCACCGCCCGGGTCAGCCGCGCGCCGGTGGTGGACCGGGCGGGCCGGGCGGCGATCCTCGGTTACCGACGGTGGTTGTCGCACCGCTGGCCGGGGCAGTGCCGTTACACCCCGACGTGCAGCGCGTACGGGCTGGCCGCCGTCGAACGGCACGGCCTGGCCGTCGGCGGCCGGATGGCGGCGGACCGGCTGCGCCGGTGCCGGCCGGGCGTTCCGCGGGGCACCCACGACCCGGTCCGCTGACCGTCCGGCGGGTCTAGGCGACGACGTCCCGGTAGACCTCGACGTCGTAGATGAGCCGGACGGGCTCGCCGTTGGTGGTGCCGACGAAGACGGGTTCCGCGGCGGGGGTGCGCCCCCGCCGCCACACCTCGTCGCGGGCGGCGTCCCGGGATTCGCGGTGGACCTTCCCGGCCCGGTGCAGTTCCACCACCCGGCGCGCGGTGTACCGGTCGCTGTCCAGTTGTATGCGCATCAGCGGCACGGTCGCCACCGCCCTTCCGCGGGTACCCACCGTCCACCGGGGACGCGGTCGGCGGTCCTTAATCTAACATTGTTAAATTAACTGTGCACGGTACTAGGCTGCTGCGGGTGGACGCGACCGAGTTCAGTGGCCGACCGGACGGCCGATCCGCCCCCATCTGGCTGCGGACGGAGCCGGCCCGCAACCGCCGGACCACCCCGCTGACCCGGGAACGGATCGTGACGGCGGCCGTCGACCTGCTCGACCGCACCGGCGTCGACGGGCTGACCATGCGCCGGCTGGCCGAACGCCTCACGGTCACCCCCACCGCCCTGTACTGGCACGTCACGACCCGGGACGACGTCCTCGACCTGGCCGTCGACCACATCTTCGGCGAGGTGCCGCTGCCGGCCGCCGGCCCCGACTGGCGTGCCGACGTGCGCACGCTGACCTGCGGCTGGCGGGCGGCCATGCTCCGCCATCCCTGGGCACCCGGCCTGATCGGCCGGCCCATGCTCGGCCCGCACGTCCTCGCCCGGACGGAGTTCCTGCAGGCGGCGCTGGTCCGCGCCGGGCTCACCGGCCGGCACCTCGCCGTGGTCACCCGACTGGTGGCCAACTACGTGATCGGCGCGGCGCTCACCGAGGCCACCTGGCGGCAGACCGACGACCCCGGGGCCCGCGCCGAAGCCCGCCGGCACCTCGTGGCCAACGCCGCCGCCTACCCCACCCTCACCGCCTCCGGCCACCTCGACGACGGCCGGTGGAGCGACGACGACCTCTTCGTCCGGGGCCTCGACGCGATCCTCGCCACCGCCCCGGGGAGCTGACCGCCGCCGGTATTCGGCTCGCGCGCCGACCGGGCGGCTCGCTACCGTCCGGCCATGGTCCGCACCGTCCGCCTCGTCCTGGTCGACGCCACCGGCCGGATGCTCGGCGCGCTACCCGACTTCGACGTGCCGGTGCCCTGGTGGCAGGACGCGGCGGCGGTCGTCGCGGGCGCCCGCGCCGCGTACGACGTCGAGGTGACCGTGCTGCGACTGCTGACCGGGCGGCGCGGCCGGCCACCCGGGGGCCACGTCAGCTACCTGGCCGAGGCGGCCGGCCCGGTGCGCGTACCGCTGCTGCCGGCGGAGGCGGTGCAGCCGGCGGCGCATCCGCTGCGCGCGCCCTACGCGCAGCCGGGCGGACCGGCGGCGAGCCTGGCCTGGGCCGCCACCCAGCTCGACCGGCTGGGCCGGCCGGCGAACGTGTCGGCCCAGGAGCGCACCTGGAACCTGTCGGCGGTCTGGCGGCTCGACGGGCCGCACGGCACCGCCTGGCTCAAACAGGTGCCGGTGTTCTTCCGGCACGAGGCGGCGGTGCTGCGGCTGCTCGCCGACGACCCGGCCACCCCGAGGCTGCTCGCCGCCGACGACGAGGGGCGGATGCTGCTCGACCACGTGCCGGGGGAGGACCGCTACGGGGCCGACCCCGCCGAACGCGCCACCATCGCCGCCCGGCACCACGCCCTCCAGATCCGCACGCTGCCCGACGCCGACCGGCTCGTCGCCGCCGGAGTGCCGGACCTGCGCGGTGCTGCCCTGGCCCGGTGGCTGCGCGCGACGCTCGCCCCGCACCAGGCGCACCGGCAGCTCGCCGACGTCGAGACGCGGCTCGACGAGGTGACCCGGTGCGGGCTGCCCGACACCCTCGTGCACGGCGACCTGCACCCCGGCAACGTCCGCGCGGACGGGCGGCGACACACCATCATCGACTGGGGTGACGCGTTCGTCGGCCACCCGGCCTTCGACATCCTCCGGCTGACCGAGCAGCTACCCGCCGGGTCGGCTGCCGCCCTCGTCGCCGACTGGTGCGCACGCTGGCGGGCCGACGTGCCGGGCTGCCGGCCGGAACGGGCGGTGGCGCTGCTGCGGCCGGTGGCGTGGCTGCGCATGGCGGCGGTGTACGCGATGTTCCTCGCCGGCATCGAGCCCAGCGAGCGGGTCTATCACGACCGGGACGTGCCGGAGAACCTGGCGCGGGCGAGCGCCGAAACCGGCTGACCGCCGCCGGAGGTGAAGAATGCCGACCGGAGGTCCCGTCCGGGAGGAATTCGCCGGTAGGGTGCCGGGGACCGCCACAGCCAGCAAAGGTGCCGCATGCTCTCCCGCGCCACGTCCGACATCGAATCGCCCGCGCTGATCCTGGAGCGCACCACCGCGCTGGTCGACTACCTGATGGCCGTCCGTGCCCAGCTGGAGAAGCCGGCCCGGACGGTGCCCACAGCGGACGTGTTCTGGCAGCACGACCTGCCCGAGCACCCCGACTGCCAGGTGGGCGTCTCGGCCGACGGGGTGAGCTGGCTCCAGGTCGGCCTGCCGGCGGCACCCCGGCGACTGAAGACCCCCGTCGAGTTCGTCGCGCACCTCGCCGATACCCCGCCCTACCCGGCCGAGCCGAGGCTGACCGGCGACGAGGAGACCATCGCGCGGCTGCGACCCCGCTTCGAGCAGTGGCGGGAGCAGGACTGGCGGCCCTGGGCCGAGCAGGCCGCCCGCACCGACCGGGTACGCCAGCTGCACCGCGCCCTGTTCGACCTGATGCACCGGGTCGACATGACCGCCGCCAGCCACGAACTCGTCTGGGGCCACGGCGTCATCCGCGTCGAGGTCGCCGGCCACCAGGTGCGGTACCCGCTGGTGGTGACCCCGGTCGCCGTCGAGTACGACCCGGACCGGTCGGTCGTACGGGTGGTGCCGCAGGGGCCGGCCCGGCTGCAGACCGACCCGCTGACCGGCCTCGACGAACGGTACCTGCGGCAACTGCTGGCCCTGGCCGGATCCGGCGGGCAGCTCGACCTCGACGTCTGGGCGGAGTTCGACAGGCGGGAGTTCTTCGAACGCGCGCTGCGCCGCCTCGGCCACGACCCGGTGCTGCGCGACGCCGACGCCCCCGCCCCCACCGGCCCGTACGTGCACGACACCGGGGTGCTGTTCGTCCGGCCCCGGCAGCGGATGCTGCGCCGCTTCCTGGAGGAGCTGCGGGCTCGGCTGCTGGCCGGCGACACCACCGGCATCGGCGCGCTCGCCGCCGTCCTCGCCCACGAACCGAGCCGGCTGGAGATGCCGCAGGACCAGCCGCAGCGGTGGCAGCCGCTGGGGGAGCGGCTGCTCATGCCGCTGCCCACCAACGAGGCGCAGGAGTCCATCGCCCGCCGGCTCGCCCAGCACCGCAACGTCGCCGTGCAGGGGCCACCCGGCACCGGCAAGACGCACACCATCCGCAACCTGATCTGTCACCTGATGGCGCACGGCAAGCGGGTGCTCGTCGTCGCGCAGAAGGAGGATCCGCTGCGGGTGCTGCGCGACGGCCTGCCGCCGGAGATCCAGCCGCTCTGCCTGGCGGTGCTCGGCCGTTCCGCCGACCAGCTCGTGCAGCTCCAGCTCGCCGCCCGGGAACTCTCCGACCGGGGCGCCACCCTGGACCGTCGCGCCGAACAGCAGCGGGTCGACCGGCTGCGCCGGCAACTGGAGGAGGCCGAGCGGGACCTCGGGCTCGCCCTGGCCGGCCTGCGGGCGCTCGCCGAACACGAGTCCGCCCGGTACGAGATCGACGGCATCCGGCTGTCCCCCGGCGACGTCGGCGTGTGGCTGCGCGAACGGGCCGACCGCTACGGCGACATCCCCGACCCGCTCGCGGCCGACCTGGACGCCCCGCTGACCGGGGAGGAGTTCAGCGACCTGCTCGACATCGCCAGGCGTACCCGGCGGGCCGACCGGGCGCAGGCGTTGCGGGAGCTGCCGACGGCGGCCGACCTGCCGACCGCCGAGGCGATCCGGGACGACCGCCGGGAGCTGGCCGCGACCCGGCACGAACTGGACCGGCTCGCCGACGCCGGGGTGCTGATCGCCGAGGTACGCGCCGTCGGGCAGCCCGCCCTGGAGGAGCTCGGCGGGCAGCTACGCGAGGCGCTGACCCTGCTCACCGAGCGCGAGGGCGCGTGGACCGACCGGCTCGGCGCGTTGTTGCAGGCCGACGCGAACTGGCGGATCCGGTGGGAGGACCATGTGGCCGCCAGCCAGCAGGCGCTCGCCGACCTGGCCGCCGCCGCCCGGGTCATCGCCGGGCACGAGGTCGCCGTCGCCGAGATCCACCTGACCGAACCGCGCCGACTGCTGGCGCTGCTCGACGAGCTGCGGCAACGCTTCGCCGCCGGCAAGGGCGTCAACAAGCTCTTCCAGGGCACCCTGGCCCGGATCGCCACCGACTGCCGGATCGACGGCGAGGTGCTGCGCAGCGCCGACGACGTCGACATCGTCGTCGCGTACGTCACCCGGCGTCGGCTGCGGCAGGCGCTGGCCACCCGGTGGGCGGAGTGGCGCGCGCCGCTCGGCCTGCCCGCCGAGGTCGGCGACGATCCGGAGTACTGGACGGGGCAGCTGCTCACCGCCGCCGCCACCGCGCTGGACTGGGACCGGCGGCGCTGGCCGACGCTGCTGCGCACCGTCCGCCGGGTGCTGCCGCGCGCCGAACACACCGTCGACGTACGCCGGCTGGCCGCGCTGATCGCCCTGCTCGGCCGGGCCACTGCGGTGTTCGTCCACGACGAGCTGGTGGCCGAGGAGCACCGGCTCGACGCGCTGCTCCAACGCGGCATGTCCGGGGTGGAGGCCAGCGACCTGTGGCGGCTGCTCGACCACGCCTACCAGGGTGACCTCGACGGCTGGGACGCCCTGCTCGACGAGGTGCGCCGGCTCGCCGCCCTGCGCCCCGAGGCGCAACGCTTCGCCCAGCTCACCGGGCGGCTGCGGCCCGTCGCCCCGGACTGGACCGCCCAGCTCGAGGACGGCACCGCCGCCGCCCTGCACGGCACCGGCGCGGACTGCCCCGACCGGTGGCGGTGGCGGCGCGCGCAGACCTGGTTCGACCAGGTCGTCGGCAGCGTCGACCCGGTCGCCCTGGGCCGGCGCGTCGACCGCACCCGGGAACGCATCCGCCAGCTCACCCGGGAACTCGTGGTCGCCTCCGCCTGGCTGGAGGTGTCGCTGGCGTTGGACGACCGGCGGCGGGCCGCCCTCGCCGACTGGACCACTGCCCTGCGCAAGATCGGCAAGGGGACGGGGAAGAACGCCGCCCAGTGGCAGGGCCACGCCCAGAAGGCGATGACCGCCGCCGTGGACGCCGTGCCCGTGTGGGTGATGTCCGTCGACCGGGCCATCGAACAGTTCGCCGGCGGGGCGCGCTTCGACGTGGTCATCGTCGACGAGGCGTCGCAGGCCGACCTGTTCGCCCTGCCCGTCCTCACCCTCGCCGAACGGGCCGTCGTGGTCGGCGACGACCAGCAGATCGGCCCGCAGCTCTCTTTCGTCGGCAGCGTCACCGGCCTGATCAACTCACACCTGGTCGACGTGCCGTCGGCCGAGCACTTCGACCCGGAGAGCAGCCTCTACGACCACGCGGTCCGCCGCTCGCCCGAACGTATCCTGCTCACCGAGCACTTCCGGTCCGTACCGGCGATCATCGGGTTCTCCAGCGACACCTACTACGGCGGCGAGATCGAACCGCTGCGCACCGACCGGCCCGCCGGCATCGGCGACCCGGTCGTCGCCGTGCACGTGCCCGAAGGCGTCCGCCAGGACCTGTCCGGCTACGGCAACGTCAACGTCGCCGAGGCCGAAGCGCTCGTCGCCCGGGTCGCCGCGATCGTCGCCGACCCGGCGTACGCGGGCCGCAGCGTCGGCGTGGTCAGCCTGCTCAGCACCAGCGGGCAGGCCCTTTACCTGCTGGCCCGGCTGCGCGAGGAGATCGGCGAGGAGGAGATGGAACGCCGCCGGCTGCGCGTCGGCGACTCCTACACCTTCCAGGGCGACGAGCGCGACGTGGTGCTGGTGTCGACGGTGGTCTCCCCGCACCACGGGCCGGTCGCCCCGTTCACCAAACGCGACCACCACCGCCGGGTCAACGTCGCCGCCTCCCGGGCCCGCGACCAGCTCTGGGTGTTCCACTCCGTGCAACCCGACGACCTGCGCCCCGACGACGCCCGGGGCCTGCTGCTGCGTTACTGCCAGAACGTCACCACCGCCGAGGAGGCGTACGACGACCTGGAGCGGCGCTGCGACAGCGACTTCGAACGCGAGGTGCTGCGACGCATGCTGCGCCGAGGGCTGCGGCCACTGCCGCAGTTCCGGGTCGGCTCGTACCGGATCGACTTCGTGCTGCCCGCGCCGGACGGGCGGCGGCTCGCCATCGAGTGCGACGGGGACGCCTACCACGGGCCGGAACAGTGGGAGAGCGACATGCGCCGGCAGGCGGTGCTGGAACGGGTCGGCAACTGCGTCTTCGTGCGGATCCGGGGCAGCGTGTTCAGCCGGGACCCGGAGGCGGCGCTGGCACCGCTGTGGCAGCGCGTCGAGGAGCTGGGCATCGAGGGCCATCGGAAGGTCGAGGAGCACCCGTCCTGAACGGTCGCTGCTGGCTGATACCGCTCTCCGCCCGTGCCCTGAGCTTGATGGGCAACCCGACACGCGAGTGGCACTAACGGTGAGTGACTGCCTCAAGTTATAGCATCGACGCTATGGCCTGGGTAGCGTGGAGCTGGAACCAGAAGTCCGAGACTGGTTGGAGGAACTGCCGAGCACCGATTTCGCGCGAGCGGCGTTCTATATCGACCTTCTTGCCAGTCGAGGTGTTCTTCTCGGCGAACCTCACACCAGGCAACTGGACGGCAAACTCAGAGAACTGCGCTTCTACCTGGAGCACAGCGCGGTACGCGTGACGTACTGGATAGCTTCCGAGCGGAGGACCATCCTGTTGACGGTGTTCCGCAAGACGCGGATGCGGGAGGACCGGGAGATCCAGCGGGCTCGCCGGGCGCTTGAGCGGTGCATGGCGGAGCGGCACACCGTGAACGAGGGGGCAGAACGATGAGTGATCGCGTCGACTGGAACGACCTGCGTGACCGCCGGCTGGCCGAACCCGGAGCAGCCGAGGCGTACGAGGCGACCCGAATCGCCTACGAGCTGGGCCAGGAGGTTCGGCATCTGCGTGAGCGAAGTGGCTGGAGCCAGAGTCAGTTGGCGCGAGCTGCCGGGATGACGCAGTCCGCCGTAGCGCGGTTCGAGGCTGGCGGGACGATACCCACTCTGCCCGTCCTGGAGCGGCTGGCCGGCGCCCTCGACATGCGGCTCGATGTCAGGTTCACGCCGAACGCCGACGCGGCCTGAGAGCCGACCCTCCTCGCATCGGAGCACGTTGAGTCGCGACCGATCCGGGGAAGGCGCGCCAACGATTTCCTGACAATCCGGCCGTACGTTTCCCGTCATGACATCGAAGCCAACCCCCGGTCTGCGTCGTCGCGTCGGTGTCGCGGGAGCGGTCACCGCGCTCGTGACGACGACTCTGACCGGGCTCGCTCAGCAGCCCGCCACCGCCACGCCCGGAACGGTCGCCACCCACGCCGTGGCCGTCACCGACGCCGAGCGGCAGGCGGTGCTGGCGTACTGGACGCCGCAGCGGATCGCGGCTCTGAAGACCCCGTCGGCGCAGGTGCCGCCCGTGGCGAAGCCCGACGGCGCACCCTGGACCCGGACGGACGCCGTGTCGCGTACCGTCGGCCGGCTCTTCTTCACCGACCACGGGGAGGACAGCAGTTGCACGGCGACCGTGCTGGACAGCGCCAACCGCGGCACCGTGGTGACCGCCGCGCACTGCGTGAACAACACCGATCTCATCGGTGAGGACAACCAGTGGTCGGCCAACGTGCTGTTCATCCCCGGCTACCGGGATGGCCGGGCACCGTACGGCAGGTTCGTCGCCCGGCTGTCGGTGGTCTCCCCGACGTGGCTGCTCAACGACCAGATCGAGAGCCTCTACGACTCGTACGACCAGGCGTTCGTGGTGCTCCACCCGAACAGCGACGGCCGCCGGGTGCAGGACGCCGTCGGCGCTGCCCAGCGGATCGGCTACGACGTGCCCGGCGCGCGGGTGGTGCACCAGTTCGGCTACCCCCGGGCCAGCTCCGACGAGGCCCGCGAAGGGCTGCCCGAGTACACCGGTGAACGCCTCGCCTACTGCGCCGGCCGGGCGGTCGAGCAGCAGTCCACCGAGGACTGGCCGGAGCCGCCCGGCCAGTGGGGCACCGAGTGCGTGATGGGCGGCGGCTCCAGCGGCGGCCCACGCTTCGCGCACTTCGACCGGCACACCGGGCTCGGCACCGTCGTCGGCGACAACTCCCACGGCTACATCCCGGGGAAGCGTTACCTGGTGGGGCCGCAGTTCAGCACGGCGATCACCCGCCCACTCTTCGAGCGGGCGCAACACAGCTGATCCGGGCTGGCACCGGGCAGCCCACCTCGTCACGGGTGTGGGCGTCCGGTGCCGACGGCGGGTCCCTTCCGCCGCGAGGCAGACGATCAGTCGGACGGTCTGCCATCGCCCCTCAGGCGGCGATGGTGCGGGCCGCCGCGTACAGGTCACCAGGCAGCGGGGTCGCCAGCTCCCAGACGATCCGCATCGGCCGTTCCCCGCTGTGCTGCCGGTAGGTCATCGGGCCGGCGTACAGGTAGGCCGGTGCGCCGAGGTCCCGGTCCGGCACCCGGGTCTCCCGCACGAACAGGTGCACCGTCGAGCCCAGCGCCGCGTGGTGGATGTACCGCTGCCCGGTAGGGGACGACTCCGAGGTGGTGCTCTGCGACTCCCACTGGAACAGCCGCTCGGTGATGGCCCGGTCGGCGTACATGGTGGTGGGGGAGTAGTGCTGCTCCGACTTGACCAGGGTGACGAAGAACAGGTCGGCCTGCTCGGCTTCCAGCCACTTCACGCCTTCCCGCAGCGACCCGGGATTCGGCATCCCGAACGCCGCGCACGCCTCGTTGCGGCTGTAGCGGGCGTGCACCCGCAGCGTGCCGACCGGGGCGGTGACCCGGTGGATGCGGTCCCGCAGCACCTCGGCGACCTGGCGCAACTCGGTGCAGCGGGCCGGCGTCGCCCAGAGCCGGTTCAGCCGCTCGTCCCGGGAGGTCAGCGGCACGTTGGGTCCCCACAGGTCGAAGTGCAGCATGTTCCACAGCCGCCCGTCCGGTGGCGGGTCACCGGCGGCGACCCGGGCCAGCAGGTCGAGCCGGTCGACGTCGTCCAGGTGCAGCATCCGCCCGATCGCCCGGCCCAACTCCCGGTCTGCCGGGCCGGGGGCCGAGGTGTCCAGGCCGGCGAGCCGCCGCAGCCCGGTCCACCCGCCGATCGACGCCGATCGGTAGACGTCCTCGACCTCCAGGCCCGTCTCCCGCAGGAATTCGGCGAGGCTGACGTCACCGAGCTGCCGCAGCTCGGCAACCAGACCCTTCTTGGACGTGGGCAGCGCGGTGCGCAGATTGGCGAGCACGATCTCCTTGGCGACCCGGTCGAGCTGCACGTGGCAGCCGCTGGGTAGCGACGGGAAGTCCTGTTCAACGGCGGCGCTGATGGCCCGCCGGCTGACCCCGGTCAGCGCCCGCCACCGCAGGTCGAAACGGAAGTTGGCGTGCTGCCCACCGATGAAGTCGAGCACGGTCAGGCACGGCTTGTCGTCGTCGAGGCGCAGCCCACGGCCCAACTGCTGGAGGAAGATGGTGGCGCTCTCGGTGGGCCGCAGCATCAGGATCGTGTCGACCATCGGCAGGTCGACACCCTCGTTGAACAGGTCGACCGTGAACAGCACCCGCAGCTTCCCGGCCTTGAACTCCCGCAGCAGCCGGTCGCGCTCCGCCCGGTCCGCCCGCGACGTGACCGCCGCCGACGGTACGCCGTGCCGGGTGAACCAGTCGGCCATGAACTCGGCGTGCCCGATACCCACGCAGAACCCGAGCGCCCGCATCCGGCCGGTGTCCACGGTGTCCCGCACGGCCCCGAGGATGATCCGGGCCCGCGCGTCGTCACCGGTGTAGACCCCGTCGAGATCCGCCAGGTCGTACCCCTGGCCGCGTCGCCACCGTAGGTGCGACAGATCCGTGTCGTCGTGTACCCCGAAATACTGGAACGGCGCGAGGAGTTGCCGCTCCAGCGCCTCCCACAGGTGCAGCTCCACCGCCGCCCGGCCGTCGAACCACCGCCGCACGTCGCCGCCGTCGGCCCGGTCGGGCGTCGCGGTGAGCCCCAGCAGTACGCGTGGAGCGAGCCGCTCCAACAACCGGGCGTACGTCGGTGCTTCCGCGTGATGGAACTCGTCGACGATCACCATGTCGTACGCCTGCGGGGCGATCTCCCGCCGGTGCAGCGACTGGATGGAGGCGAAGACATGCGTCCAGTGCGTTGGCACCTGGCCGCCCACCAGCGTTTCGCCGAAGCTGCCGTCCCCCATGACCTGCCGGAACGTCGACAGGCTCTGCCGCAGGATCTGCTCCTGGTGGGCGACGAAGAGCAGCGAGTCGACGGTCTTGTTTCTGTGTAGCCGCCGGTAGTCCAGCGCGGCGACGACCGTCTTGCCGGTGCCGGTCGCCATCACCACCAGGTTGCGGTGCCGGCCGTGCACCTGCCGCTCGGCGTCCAGGTCCGCCAGGATCTCCGCCTGGTACGGATACGGCCGCACGTCCAGGTTGGCGATCTGCGTCGGCGAGTCCTCGCGCCGTTCCCCGCGCAGCGCGCTGCGCAGTCGCTCGGCGTCCCGCGCAGCGTCGTAGCTTTCGAACGCCGGGTCGTTCCAGTAGTCCTCGAAGGTGGCGGTGAACGTGTCGATGACGTGCGGCTGCTCGACGTTCGAGATCCGGACGTTCCACTCCACCCCGTCGACCAGCGCGGCCTTCGACAGGTTGCTCGACCCGACGTACGCGGTGGTCAGCCCGTGGTGGCGGCGGAACAGCCACGCCTTGGCGTGCAGTCGGGTGGTCCTGGTCTCGTAGGAGACCTTGATGTCGGCCCCGAGTTCGGCGAGCCGGTCGAGGGCGCGTTGGTCGGTCGCGCCCAGGTAGGTGGTGGTGATGACGCGTAGCTTGCCGCCGCGCTGGATCAGCTCACGGATGGCGGGTTCGACGATGCGCAGGCCGTGCCACTTGATGAACGCGCAGAGTAGATCGACCCGCTGCGCCGAAGCCATCTCGTGAGTGACCTCGTGGCCGATGCGGGGCTGGTGCTTGCCGTTGACCAGCAGCGCACCAGTGGAGAGCGGGGTGGTGGGGCGCTGCGGGAAGGTCGGCTGCGCCGGGGGCGTGGGCGGGGCGGCGATGGCGTGCAGCAGGTTGCGGGCGTCGGCGATCTGGTCGTGCTGGTCGGTCGCGGCGGGGCTGAGGGTGGCGATGGCCTCGGCGATCCGGTTGGTCAACTCGACCTGGTGGCGGAGCTTGTCCTCGCCGTTGGGGACAGCTTGCAGGGCACGGCTGATCAGGGCGGCGAGGTGACGGGTGAGGGGCTGGTGGGAGTCGGCGGGGTCCAGGGGATGGTGCTGGACGTGGGCCGGGTCGAGGTGGCGGAGTTGAGCGGCGAGTTGATGGGTGATCAGATGCTCGTAGCTGCCCATCTCAAGCCCATCCATGATGGTGGAGGTTACAGTAGCGCGCCCATACTCAATGCGCGGTCATGCCAGGTTGAGCGCGTTGTTGAGAGACTTTTCGGAAGTGCAACTGATTTGTTCTTATCCGATGGCGTTCGAGGCGAATCCTGGGAGTGCTGGGAAGCTCTCTGCAGTCCACGCCGCACCCGTCACGCGATAGCGCTGGCGTAGTCCGCTGTCAGGAATCCGACAGGCTCGCATTTTCGTCCTTGTCGTAAGGCACACTTCGTGGCCGTGGTCGATGTTGCTTTAAGCGTACTTCCCGTGATAATTTCGTCCGCTGCCTTGATAGTGGCTGTAGTCTCCGGGCAGAGACAATGGCGGTCCGCGAGGAATGCGAACGCTGTAGCGGCAGTTTTGAAGCTCTTTGAAGAATATCGGGCCGACGAGCTGAGGTTGGCGCGGCGAGCGGTTTTTCGGATGGGGGAATTTCCGGCTGGCACTGCACCGGCACTGAGCAAACTACCTGACGACCTTAGGGTTCCTTGCGAACGAGTCGCCCATTATTTCGATCATGTCGGCCTCCTTGTGGGGCATCGGCTGGTACCCGCCAGGCCAATGATCTCCTTCTTTGGATTCGGCTGCGCAGCATTGTGGAGAAAGCTAGAACCCTGCATCATTGCTGAACGCGAATTGCGAGAAGTTGGCTACTATCTGGGGTACTTCGAAGGATTTGCGGTACTCTCCGAAAAGAGCGGTGCCGACGGGATGAACCGTGACGTTACGATTCATATGCGTTCCGGAAGAATGCGCCTTGAGTGAGCCGATCCGGCAGAAAGTTACCGAATAATGGGCGCTGACCATCGCCGGCAGTGCTCTGGGTGAATGGATCTATCGTCGATCGAGCGCCGCCGTGTTGTGTGGATTCCGTGCGCAGATCCCCGCTGCCGATTAATCGTTCGGCGAGGCTGCGCCGACCAGCGTCAGCACCTCTTCAACCAGGCGGGGAGTTGCGCCGAGGGTCATGGACGAGCGGGGGCGGTGGTTGCTTCCGTCGCGGTCGACGACGACGGCACCCGCCTCCCGAGCGATCGCCGTTCCTCCCGTCATGTCCCACGGATGGTTGGACAGGGTAAGTGCTGCGTCGATCCGGCCTTCAGCCAGCCAGGCCAGGTCCAGTGCGGCGGTCCCAGTCATGCGCACTCGCTGCACCGCCTCGGCCAGCCGTGCTGTCAAGGAGAGTCTGGACCGGTTCTTGGAGGCGGCGTCCGAGCCGACGGCATAGTCACCGATGGCCACCACGGCGTCGCTCAGCCTGCTGGTATGGCTCGCCCGGATGGGCTTGCCGTCGACTGTCGCGCCGTTGCCACGGGCAGCGGCGTACCGGTTGCCCAGAAAGGGTGCCTCGATGACGCCGACGACTGCGTCATCCCCGTGCAGTAGGCCCAGCGACACCGCACACAGCGGAATACCGCGTACGAAGTTGGCAGTCCCGTCGATCGGGTCGAGCACCCACTGCATCTCGCCCGTGGCTTGGACGCCGTCCTCCTCGCCAAGAAAGCCGATCTCGGGAGTGGCGGCCCGGAGGAAGGCGCGAACCTCCCGCTCGATCTCGTAGTCGAGTTGCGACGCGAAGTCCCGCTCACCCTTGGCGGTGAGCGGGCCGGGGGAGCGGCGCCGCATCATCTCGGCTGCCCGTGCCACTGCCTCCTCGGCCACCGGAAGCAGGTGTCGGTAGTCGCTCACAACTGCCGCCCTCGCTGCCACTGTGCCTCGAAGAACTGCTCGAAGACCGGATACAGGCAGGACCGGTCTTCCTGCCGTCTGACCACGAACGTCGGGGAATCGACACCTCGGCTCACCGGCAGGTACGGCTGCGCGACACAGAGGTCATCCACCAAGACCACGTTGAAACGTAGCGTGTCGTCGTAGACGGCCAGTTCCAGGCGATCACGCAGCTCTTCCGGCAGCCGCTCCCGGACCCGCATCAACGTCTCGATGTTCAGCTTGGTCAGGCCGGAGAGCTGACCTGAAGAGAACCCTTCCTCCGCCTCGCGTGCCTGTACGGCCGAGCCTGCGGGATCAAGGAACAGGCAGCGGGCCCGGCCACCTGCGTCGAGGAGGTCACGCCACTGGCTGTCCGCGAAGCCCTGAGCAAGCAGGTTGAGCGAGAGCCCGACAGCACGAACCGTCTTCGCGCCGCCCAGAAGATGGTCGGGCGAGATCTGGGTGGAGAACTCTGATCGGCTCGAAAAGACGGCGACGAGGTCACCGAGTTGCGTCGCGTCGCTGACCGGCGCATCAGGCGTAGCGGTGGGGCATGGCGCTGCGGCTCGCAGCGCGGCCGTGAAGCGGTCCCGTGCCTCCACCGGAGCCTTGCCGAACGTGGTGTCGAGGGCCGATTGCATCTCAGGGCGCGGAGTGACGCCAGCGCCACCGGCTTCCCACTTGGACACCGTCCGCTCGGCCACACCGAGATGTGCCGCGAAGTCGCGGATGCTCATGCGGAGGGCATGGCGGAGGGTCCTGCTCTCCTGACCGCTCCATCGCTGCACGGTCGTCATGGTGCCGCCTCAGCTCATGTCGAGTTAGGTCAACGTGCACTGTATCGACAGTTGGTGCAGCACGGTGACCGCGTAGGTGCAGTCCGTGGTCATGTCGTCAGCGGGGCCGTCTGAACAGGGTTGATGCATGGCCCGGGGCGGGTGCTGGGCTCCGGGGCGTGTCGACCCGAACGACGCGACCTCGCCCCCGCCCGCCCCGGTGCCCGTCACCCTCCCGCCGACGTACAGGGGCCGCAGACACCATGAACACCGCCGCAGCAGACCTCCCCGTCCCGGCCACCAACCAGGAGGAAGGAGCGCACATCCCGGCCCCGGGTCGGCTGTCCGATCGTGTGCAGGTCACGCCGGAGGAGATCGTCCACCGCTGGTTGCGGTTGGTGACGGCGGACGCGGAGTTGTCCCCGTACCTCATCGGGGTGGATCGGGTTCGGCTGGCCGCGCACCTGACGGCGAGCGTGACCGCCGCGCTCGCCGGGGAGCCGGCGGACGCCTGGGGTGGGCTCGGCCTGTCCGAGGAGCAGCACCGGCGCATCGGTGACTACCTGGTGGGGGTGTGCTGGGCGGCCGACCTGCCCGACGAACGGATCGCCCGGGTGCGGCGGGCGGTGGCCCGGTGAGGGAGGCCGACGAGTTGCGGTCGGCGCTGCCGGATCGGCTCGCCGCCCACGATGCCGAGCTGCTGATCGCCACGCTCCGCCGGCTCGCCACCGACCCGGAGCCGGCGGCGCAGGCGGTGACGCTGGCCATGCTGGGCCATGCCTTCCGCCGGTTTGCGTTGCTGCCGCACGCGGAGCTGATCAGTGCGCTGGCCGGTGCCGACGTGCCGGTGGAGTTGCTGCGGCAGGCGGCGGCGCGGGCCGACGACGATCCGCCGTGGCGGCCCGCCCAGGTGCTCGCCCGCGACAACCCCGGCGACCACATCGCAGTCCTGACGGTACGGCCGTGGCGGCGGCTGCGCTACCGGCCGGGCCAGGCCGTCGCCGTCAGCACGACGCGCAGTCCCGGTCGGTGGCGCTGGTATTCCCCCGCCAACGCGCCCCGCCCCGAGGGCACCGTCGAACTGCACGTTCGTGCCATCCCCGCCGGCAGCGTCTCGGTCAGCCTCGCCCACGAGATGAACCCCGGCGACGTGGTCTGGCTCGGGCCGCCCCGCGACACCGGCCAGCACCTGCGCGGCGGTGACCTGCTGCTGGTGGCCGGCGGCACCGGTCTGGCGCCGTTGCGCGCCCTGGTCGAACACGTCGCCGCCGCCCCCGACGGCCGCCGGGTCACCCTGGTCGTCGGTGCCCGTACCTTCGTCGACCTCTACGACCCGGTCGCCCTCGACAAGCTCCAGTGTGCCCACGACTGGCTGACCATCGTGCCCGTCTTCTCCGACGACCCCGAGGCACACCCGGCCGAGCAGGGCGACGCGCTCACCACCGCGCTGCGCCACCACCGACCCCACCAGCAGGTGTACGTCTGCGGCCCGCCCGCGATGCTCGACGACGCCCGCCGTTGGCTGCCCTTGGCCGGGGTGCCCGTGGATCGTCTTCATCTGCCCGATCCGGCAGCCACGTAGGCCCCGTGGTGAAGCAGGAGAGCAGGTCTGCCGGGCGCAGGGCTCAGGACCGGACAACAGCGCCGGCCGGGGGGAACAGCAGCACCCGCACGTCGGGCAGGTCGACGAACGCCCGCGTGATCATCGGCTGGACCACACCCCAGTCGAGCCCGCCCGCGCCGCAGCCGAGGGCGGGCACCGCCAGCGAGCGGACCTGTCGCTCCCGGACGACCCGGGCGAGATCGGACAGGCCCGACTCGATGTCGGGCAGCTTCGCGCTGGCCCGCCAGTGTCCCTTGGTCGGGAAGTTGATGACATAGCGGTGCCGACCGGCCCGGCCGGAGTCGACCACGAACATCCGGCCCAGCCGCACGTCGCCCGCCGCGCAGGCGGCCCGGTAGGCGGCGTAGTTGGCGGGGTGGGCGTGCTTGAACTGGCGGGCGATCCCCTTGCCCATCACCCCCACGGTGTTGACGGCGTTGACGAGCGCTTCGGCGTCGGCGGTGAGCAGGTCACCGTCGCTCCAGACGATCATTCGTGCCCCTTCCTGGTGCTGCTGTCGTACCAGCCGGGTGTGACGTGGACGCCCTGTCGGCGCAGGCCGGTAGGGTGCGGGAACGCTGGGGAGGAGAGGCCGATGATCGGGCTTGAGGTGCCGCCCGCCGTCGAGGCGGAACGGGTCGTCGCGGCCGTCCTGGCCGATCTGCGCGCAGGCGACCACCGGGGCGTGGTGGTGGACTCCCCGCCCGGGGCCGGCAAGTCGACCCTCGTGGTGCGGGCCGCCGTCGAGCTGGCCGCCGCCGGTGAGCCGCTGATGATCGTGGCGCAGACCAACGAGCAGGTCGACGACCTCATCGACCGGCTGGCCACCAAGGCCCCCGAGCTGCGCATCGGCCGGTTGTCGGCGACCGACTACCGGCCGTCGGAGCGGGTCCGGGGGCACGACACGGTGCGGGTCGCGTCGAAGGTCGCGGACCTGGGCGACCCGGCCGTCACCATCGGTACGGCGGCGAAGTGGGCCACGGTCACCACGGGGCGGTGGCCGTGGGCGATCGTCGACGAGGCGTACCAGATGCGCTCGGATGCCCTGCTGCGGGTGGCCGGGCGGTTCGAGCGGGCGCTGTTCGTGGGCGATCCCGGGCAGCTCGACCCGTTCTCCACCGTCGAGACGCTGCGTTGGACGGGACTGAGCTGGGACCCGATGCAGGCGGCGGTGGCGGTGCTGCTGCGGCACAACCCGGAGCTGCCGGTGCACCGGTTGCCGGTGTCCTGGCGGCTGCCCGCGTCGGCGGCCCCGGTGGTCGCGGCGGCGTTCTACCCGTTCACCGGCTTCCGCGCCGGCACCGGCCCGGCCGACCGGGCGTTGACGCTGACCCGGCCGGGGCCGGGCGACGCGCTCGACGCGGCGGTGGAGCTGGCCGCCGGCACCGGCTGGGCGTTGCACGAGCTGCCGGCCCGGCACACCCTGCGTACCGATGCGGAGGCCGCCGCGGCGTGCGCCGCGCTCGCCCTGCGGGTGCTGCACCGGGGCGCGGTCGCGGTCTCCGAGCACGCGCCGGCCGGCGCGCCGGTGACCGCCGACCGGATCGCCGTCGGCGCGGCGCACCGCGACCAGGTCGCCGCGATCCGCGCCCACCTCGGCCCGGCCGGGGCGGACGTCACGGTGGACACCGCCAACCGGCTCCAGGGCCGCGAGTACGACGTGACGATCGTGCTGCACCCGCTGTCCGGCCGGCGGGACGCGACGAACTTCCACCTGGAGTCGGGGCGGCTGTGCGTGCTGACCTCCCGGCACCGGCACTCCTGCATCGTGGTGGCCCGCGCCGGCATCGGTGAGCTGCTGGACGCCCACCCGTCGACGGAGTCGGTGCACCTGGACGTGCCGGTGAAGTTCCCCGACGGCTGGGCCGCCAACCAGACCACCATGACGTTCCTGGCGGGGCAGCGTCCGGGACGGTGAACTGCGGGTACGCGACGATCCGTACTGAGGGGTGTGCGGACGACGGAACTGGTCACCTGCCCCCGGAGCGTGTTCGACTGGCTCGGCCCGGCCGGCGTGCGCGCGGTGGTGATCCGCTGGCTGCGCCTGGTCGCGGCGGACGCCGAGTTGGCCCCGTACCTGATCGGGCTGGACCGGCCCCGGTTGGCCGGTCGCCTGACCGCCCAACTGGCCTCGGCCCTGGGCGGCCCGGGTGGCGGGCGGGCCGTGGGTGGGGCGTGGCGGCGGCTCGGGCTGACCGACGAGCAGCACTGGCGGGTGCTGGACTACCTGGCCGCCGTGCTCTGCGGCCTGGGCCTGCCGGTCGACACGATCGTCGCGGCCCAGCGCGCCGTCGCCGGGGAAGCCCGCGCCTGACGGCGGTCAGCCCCAGTTGTCGCCGTACTCGCGGACCCCGTCGACGTCGAGGGTGATCCGACTGTTGGGGGTCCACGCGCCGGTGGCCGCCTGCCAGCTCGGGTCGTCGCGTTCGTCGATCGTGGTCCAGTTGGGCCGGTGCAGCCGCAGCTGGATGGGGCCGGAGGAGGCGCCGGGGGCCAGCACGCCGGTGTCGAAGGTCAGCTCCACCCAGCCGGGGAAGGGCGTCCCGGGCACCGGGTAGACGGTCGGGGTCGGCGTGGGGCCGGGGCCGGGCGGTGGCGCGGGCGGCGGAAAATACTGGAGGGTACGCCGGATGTGGTCGCAGCCGAGCGTCGCCCAGTCGCACTCGGTGGTCAGGGCGGCGTTGCCGTTCTCGAAGCGCAGGTGGTAGCGGACCCGCACGGTGGTCAGGTCCAGCGGCCGGCCGCCCGTGTTGGTGATGTTGAGGCGGAACTGGGCCTGGTTGTCGGTGGGTGCCCAGTCGAGGTTGAGGTAGTCGACCTTCGCCCGCCCGTACGCGGTGCGCACGGTGGTGACCGCCGAGGTGTCGGAGTAGCCGCCGATGGCGTACGCCTGCAACGCGATCCGGTAGTCGGTGCCCGGAGCCAGGTCGGTCAGGGTGACGGCGTTGGTTTCCGTGCTGCCCAGGCCCCGGTAGGCGTTCGGCCCGATCGGCGAGCGCACGTCGTAGGTGATCGGGCCGCCCGGTTCACCCTTCCACGTCGACGGGGTCCAGGTCAGGCTCAGCCGGTGCGGGTCGTTGGTGACCACCACGGGTGCGCCGGGGGTGGTCAGCGCCGGGGTGTCGTCGGCACGGGCGGCGCTGACCGCGACCAGGCTGACGAGCGCGGCGGCAGCGGCGGTGGCGGTGACACGACGGGCACGCATACCCCGGATGGTACGGAGTGCCATGCACGCTCATCAATGACAGAACTGGTGATTCGTTTGCGTCATCAGCTCGACAGCATCCGCATCACCTCACGGCACCGCCGACCACCGAGGACCCGGAACGGCCCCGCAGGGCGGACGCCCGTCACCAGGGCAGCACCCCGTACGAGTCGTCGGCGGCGAGGTGCCCCCAGAGCTGCCCGGTCGGCCCGCCCGCCGCAAGCGTCGCCAGCCGCACGCTCACCTCGGCACCCTGCTCGGCGGTGCGGTACCCGGAGTGGCCGTTGAAGTCGGTCGCGCAGTAGCCCGGGTTCGCCGCGTTCACCCTGACCGGGGTGTCCCGCAGCTCCTTGGCGTACATCGCGGTGAGCATGTTCAGCGCGGCCTTCGACGACGGGTACGGCACCGAGGTCAACGGCCACACGGAACTCTCCGGGTCGGTCATCGCGGTGATCGAGCCGACCTCGCTGGAGACGTTGACGATCCGTCCGGCCGGGGCGCGCAGCAGCAGCGGCAGGAACGCGTTGGTCACCGTGACCACCGCGAAGACGTTCGTCTCGAACACCTCGCGCAGGGTGGCCAGGGTGGTCTCGCTGGGCCGCGCCATCCCGTCGGCCCGGACGATGCCGGCGTTGTTGACGAGCACGTCGAGCCGGCCGTACTCCCGCTCCACCTGCCTCGCGGCGGCGGCCACCGACACCGGGTCGGTCACCTCCAGCGGCAGCGGACGGGCGTCCGCCCCGCCGTCGCGCAGCGCGGCCACCGCCGCCGCGCCCCGGTCGGCGTCCCGTGCCCCGACCAGCACCGTCATCCCCCGCGCGGCGAGTTGCCGCGCGGTGGCGTACCCGATTCCCCGGTTGCCCCCGGTGACCAGGGCGAGTGGCGTCGTCGTCATGGTGTCGAGCGTGCCGGCTCCACGGCGGGCGCGGGAGAGGCCGGCCCAGCCTGGTACCGGCGGTACCACCCTGCGCGCCGCACGCTGCGGCAGGCTGTACGCATGACGTTGCGCCGCGCCGAACTGGCCACCTTCCTGCGCAGCCGCCGCGTGCGGTTACGTCCCGTCGAGGTCGGCCTCCCCGAGGGGGTACGCCGCCGCACGCCCGGCCTGCGCCGGCAGGAGGTCGCCCAGCTCGCCGGCATCTCCGTCGACTACTACGTCCGGTTGGAGCAGGGCCGGGGAGCGCACCCGTCGGGGCAGGTGCTGGCCGCGTTGGCCCGCGCGCTGCTGCTCGGCCGGGACGAACGGGAGTACCTGTTCCGGCTGGCCGGTCAGGGGCCGCCGCCGGTGGCCGGCCCCAGCGCGGTGGTGGCGCCGGGAATGCGGCACCTGATCGACGCGATGACGGAGACCCCGGCCTACCTGGCGGACGCCAGGTACGACGTACTGGCCTGGAACCGGCTGGCCGGGCACTTCGTGGGGGACCTGCCGACCGACGACCGCAACATGATCCGGTGGTGGTTCCGGCAGGAGGCGTCCGTGCCCTGGACCGACGCGGAGACGCTGCGCTTCGCCCGCGACTCGGTGGCCGACCTGCGCGCCGCCTACGGGCGTTACCCCGGCGACCGGGAGCTGGCCGAGCTGGTCACCGAGCTACTCGGCGTCTCGCCGAGATTCGCCGCCCTGTGGGCCGAACACGACGTGGCCACCCGCCGGCCGGTGGTCAAACGGGTGGCCCACCCCGAGCTTGGACCCCTGGAGTTCGAGTGCCGGGTGCTGCTGGTGCCCGAGAGCGACCAGCGGTTGATCGTCTATACCGCCGCGCCCGGCTCACCGACCCGCGAGGTCTTCCGCCGTCTCGGCGAGCGGATCGCCGGCTGAACCGCGCCCGCTCAGGCGGGGATGTAGTCGAACTCGTCCGGGTTCGGGCCGGTCCGGCCGGCCTCCCCCCTGTCCAGCCCGCTGATCCGCTCCATCGCCGTGTCGTCGAGGGTGAAGTCGAAGATCCGGAAGTTCTCCTCGATCCGCTTCGGGGTGGTCGACTTCGGGAAGACGATGTCGCCGCGCGGCACGTGCCCGCGCAGCACCACCTGGGCGGGGGTGCGGCCCACCTGCGCGGCGACGTCGACGATCGTCGGGTCGTCGAGCACCCGGCCCTGGGCGATCGGGGACCACGCCTCGGTGAGGATGTTGTGCCCCGCGCCGTACGCGCGCACCTGCTCGTTGGTGAGGTACGGGTGCACCTCGATCTGGTTGACCGCCGGCACCACGTCGGCCTCGGCGGCCAGTCGCTCCAGGTGCGGCACCTGGAAGTTCGACACCCCGATCGAGCGGGCCCGGCCGTCGCGCTGGAACTCCTCCAGGGCCTTCCAGGTGGAGACGAAGTCGCCGTCGTAGCGGGTGGGCAGCGGCCAGTGGATGAGGAACAGGTCGATGTAGTCCATCTTCAGGGCGGACAGCGTCGACTCGAACGCCCTGCGGGCGTCCTGCGGGCGGTGGAAGCCGTTGTTCAGCTTGCTGGTCACGAAGACCTCGCCCCGGTCCAGCCCGGAGGCGCGGACCGCCTCGCCGACCTCCGCCTCGTTGCCGTACATCTCGGCGGTGTCGATGTGCCGGTAGCCGATCTCCAGCGCCCGGCCGACGGCCTCGGCGGTGTCCCTCGGCTCGATCTGGTAGACCCCGAAGCCGAGCTGCGGGATGGTGTTGCCGTCGTTGAGGCTGATGTCGGGAACGGTGTTGGCCATGCCGGTGGATTACCCGGTCGGGCGGTTTCCTCACCGCCCGACCGGGGTGATCTGTGACAACCGGCCCGTTCAGCCCCAGATCGCGGTGGCCCACTCCGGGTGGTCGACGAACGGGTTGCGGTTGCCCTGCCAGCGCTCGTAGATACGCTGGTTGCGGCGCTGCTCGAAGGCGTCGGGCGGGTCCTGCCGGTGCCACTGCAGCAGCACCGGCAGCCGGCCCAGGTAGGGCGCGGAGCCGTTGGTGACCGAGTTGTTCATCTCCAGGTTCGGCCAGCCGTCGTCGCCCTCGTACCGGATCGCCATATACATGATCATGCGGGCGACGTCGCCCTTGACGGCGTTGCGGGGCTCGAACGAGTCGGCGTCGCTGTAGCTGCCCGGGGCCTCGGCGACCGCGCTGCCGCCGGTGTCGAAGTCCTTGTTGCCGCGGGTGGAGTTGACCGTCACGTCCTCGGGGCGCAGGTGGTGCACGTCGGTGCCCGGCCCGGTGGCGGTGCCGAAGTCACCGTGCGACTTGGCCCAGACGTGCTCCCGGTTCCAGTCGTTGGCTCCACCGCCGTTGCTGCTCTTGCTCTGCGACCGCCCGCTGTAGAGCAGGACCACGTTGTTGGCGTTCGCCGGGTCCTGGTCGGTGTCCTTCAACGCCTCCCACACCTGGTCGTAGTTGAGCTTCGTCTGGGTCTTGATGATGGTGTGCAGGGACGTGCGCAGCGCGCTGCCGGTCTTGCCCATCGCGTTCGCGTAGTACGTCGAGTCGTACGGCCCGGTGGAGCCGGTCGGCCCGGGGGTGGGGGAGGCGGTGGCGGTGGGCGTCGGGGTGCCGCCGCCGAGGCTCATCGCGGTCGGGCTCTTCAACCCGCCGTGACTGAAGTACGCGGTCAGCGTCCCGGTCGCGGTGACCTGCCGGCCGCGCAGCGACGGGTTGGTCAACAGCCCGAACGTGCTGCGGTAGTCGGCGGTGATCTGGACGTAGAGCATCCGGCTGGTGCCGGTCTCGGTGGCCGTGTCGGCCAGGGCGATGGCGGTGTCGGCGGTGTAGCCGGAGGTGAGCACCGTGCTGGTGGCGGTCGGCTGGCCGATGACGTACCCGGTGACCGTGGCGGTCCGGCCGTCCTGGCTGGCGAGGGCCTGCGCCACGGTCGACGTGGCCGCCGCGGACGCCGACGTCGCGACCACCGTCACCGGGATCGCCAGGGTGACGGCGGCGGTGAGCACGGTGACCAGCCGCCCGGTTCGCGGGCGGATGCTGCTCTTCATATCCATGCCCGGCGATGTTATCGGCCGGAACCCGCCCGGCGGGAGGTCGCCGGGGTGAATTCCCGTCGACCGTCTCGCCGACGCTGCGCCGGACACCGGCCGGTGCCCGGCGGGCCGGGCGACGCCGGGGCCGCGCGGGCCCCGGCCCGGTGCCTCACTTGACCAGCGGCTGGCCCTGCTTGTCGCGGAACGCGCCGACCAGGATCATGATCAGATCGATGAACGTCCAGATGCCGAACCCGCCGATGGTGATCAACTGGAGCACGCCGGTACCGACCTTGCCGGTGTAGAACCGGTGCGCGCCGAGCACGCCGACGAAGAAGCAGAGCAGCAGGGCGACGACCCAGGACTTCTGAGTGTTGACAGGAGCGGTCACTGCGGTCCTTTCTCGGGTGGAGACAGCCGCGGGAGCGTATCCACCGCCCCGGCCCCACACAAGATCGAGACAGCCGGCTCCGCCCGGACGGACGAGCAGGTCCGGGCCGGTCAGGCCGGCTTCCCCCGACTGCGGGCCGACGCCGCAGGGCGCGCCGGTGCCCGTTGCTCCCGCCCGGTGCGGTCGGGCCGGGACGGCTCAGCGGGCACGCACGGCGGCGGAGGCGACCCGGAACCCGATCGTCCGGTCGACCAGCCGCTCCACCAGTTCCGCCTTGCGCAGGCCGGTCACCCCGCGCAGGCCGAGCCGGGCGGCCAACGCCCGCAGGTCCCGCACCGCCCAGGGCGTCAGGTATTCCGTGCCGTCCCGGCGGTGCGCGAACGCGTCCAGGGTGGCCGACGCGGCGGCCAGGTCGACGCCCGACGGGGCGGACGGCGTCGAAGCAGCCGGCCGGTCCGCACCGTCCCGGGGCGGCGTCACCGGGGCGACGACCAGCCGGGCCCGCCCCTGCGCCAGCGCGGCGGCGTCGGCGGCCGACAGCCCGGCCAGCAGCTCGTCCACCCGGGCCAGGACGCCGACCGCGACGTCCCCCGTCGACTCCGGACCGCTCACACCGTCACCTCGCGGGGTTGCAGGTGGGCGATGAACTCGGTGGTGATCTGCCGCAGCTCCTCCTGCACCACCGGCGAGGTGACCCGGTTCCGCAGCACCACCGGGACGCCGCGCGGGGTGTTCCCGGCGAACAGGGTGACGTTCTCCCGCAATGCGGTGGGGAAGACCGGCAGGCCGAGCGCCCGTACCTGGTCCAGGTAGCCCTGGTGGGCGGCGATCGGCCGCTGCGCGGTCAACTGGATCATGGTGAAGACCACCCCGGCGACGTCCGGGGCGACCTTGTGGTGCCGGCGGCTGGTGGCGAACCGGCGGGCGTCGGCGTTGTACCGGTCCACCAGTTCCCGGACGCTGCCGCAGAGGTGGTCGATGCCGAGGGTGGACAGGTAGTCGGCCTTCGCCGGGATGAGCAGGTGGTCGCTGGCGATGACGGCGGACTGGGTGACCACGTTGAAGTTCGGCGGGCAGTCGATCAGCACCAGGTCGTAGCCGTCGAGGGCGGCGTCGTGCAGCCCCTCGGCCAGCGCGCCCCGGACCCGGAACAGCTCCCGGTCGTAGTCCTCCCCGTCGGCCACGCCCCGGGCCAGCGCGAGGTCGATGTCGGCCAGGCCGAGGTGCGAGGCGATCAGGTCCAGCCGGCCGGCCCCGGTCAGGTGGGCGTTGGCCGGGCCGGGGGAGACCACAAGTTCACCCAGCGTCACCGCCGGGGTGTCCCCGCGCAGGCCGTCGTACCAGCGTTTCACGGTACGGCCGTCGCGCAGCCGTTCCCGCCAGTCGTCCGGGTCGTAGAAGCTGAACGTCAGGCTGGTCTGCGGATCGAGGTCGATCAGCAGCACCTTCATCCCCCGGTTCGCCAGTTCGGCCCCGAGGTTCGCGGTCACGGTGGTCTTGCCCACCCCGCCCTTGTAGTTGATCACGGACACGACGTACACCGACGGCACCTCCCCAGAGGGGGAACCGTAGCCGCCCGGATGGCGTCTGACCATCCATGATGCCCATTCCGAGCGGTCACGCTCCGCGATCGGGCCGCCGGCTCGCCGCCGCCGGCATCGGGCTCGCGGCCCTGGCCGTGCCGCTCTGGGCGATCGGCATGACCCGGTGGCAACCGCTCACCGAACCGGTCGGCCCGTGGTCGGAGCGGCTCCCCGAGGCGTCCACCTACTGGGCCCGCGACCTGCGTTTCCTGGCACTGATGGCGGTCGTGTGCGGGTTGGTGCTGGCCGGTGCGGGCCGACGCCCGTGGCTGACGCCGGCCGTGCTGCTCGGCGGCGGCGCGCTGGCCGCCGACATCGCCGTCGACCGGGCCGACCTCACCGGCCCCGGCGCGACCGTGTCACTCGTCGCCGCAGGCTGGCTGGCCGTCGGCGTCACCGTGCTGCTCGCCGTACGCCGGGACGGCGCGACCGGTGTGGACGGTCCGCACCGTCGGACGGCCGGGGCCGGCGCGGTGGGAGCGGCCGGGCCGGACCGTACCGTCCCGGGGGTGGGCCCGCACCGGACGGGCGGCCGGGACCGGGCCGTCCTGGCCGGGGTGGCCGCCGTCGCGGCGGTGCTGGCGCTGACCGCCGTGCTGACCCGGTCGCCTACCGGCCGGGAACCCGCGCTCGACCCGGCAGCCCTGGTCACCGCCCTGCTCCTGCTGGCGGTGACCGTGGCCGGCGCGGCGGCCGCCGCCCCCGCCCGGGGTCGACGTCGGCTCGCGGCGGCGGTGGGCCTGGCCGTGACCGGCGGGATCGGCCTGCCGCTGGTCCGGCTCGTCGGGCCGGCCGGCCGACTCGTGCCGGTGGCGCTGCTCGGCGCGGTCCTGCTGCTGGGGGTGACGCTGCTGACCCGCCCCGCCCTGCCGGCCAACCGGTACGCGGTGCTCGTCCCGGTGGTCATGCTCGCCCCGCTCGCGCTGTGGCACGTCGCGTTGCTGGTCAGCGCGGTCCTGTCACCCGGTGCGCCGTTGACCGTGCTGGCCGGCAACAGCCCGGTCGGCGGCGGCGACCCCGACGTGCTCCCCGCGCTGACCGGCCTGGTCGCCGGCCTCGGCACCGCGCTGGTGCTGGCCCGGGCGGCAGGCGTCCCGGGGCGGCCCGGTCACCGCCCGGCACCGTCGGCCGGTGGGTCGGCACGGCCGGCCAGCGCGGAGCGCCGGTACCCGTAGCACGCGTAGATCAGCCCGCCGAGCAGGAACCAGGCGGCGAACCGCAGCCAGGTGACGTGGTCGAGGAAGCTGATCAGCCAGACCGAGAAGACAACCCCGAGCGCCGGCACCACCGGCATCCCGGGCAACCGGAACGTGCGCGGGGCGTCCGGGCTGCGGTAGCGCAGCACGATCACCGCGACGCAGACCACCACGAAAGCCAGCAGGATGCCGATGTTGGTCAGCTCGGCGGCCTGCCGGATCGGCAGGAAGCCGGCGATCACCGCCGAGGCCACCCCGACGATCCAGGTGACCCGGGTGGGCACCCGGCGCACCGGATGCACCTTGGCGAACCAGGCCGGCAGCAGGCCGTCGCGGCTCATCGAGAACCACACCCGGGTCACCCCGAGCATGAAGGTGAACATCACCGTCAGGATGCCGATGATCGCCCCGACGGCGATGACGCTGGCCAGGCCCGAGAGGCCCACCGAGGCGAACGCGGAGGAGAAGCCGCTCTCCGGGTCGATGTCCCGGTAGTTCTGCATCCCGGTGAGCACCAGCGTGGCCAGCACGTACAGCACCATCGAGATGACCAGCGACCAGACGATCGCCTTCGGCATGTGCCGGCGGGCGTCGCGGGACTCCTCGGCGGCGGTGCTCATCGCGTCGTAGCCGAAGACGGCGAAGAAGACCGTCGCCGCGCCGGTGAACGCCCCGCCGAGCCCGAACGGGAAGAACGGCGAGTAGTTGGCGGTGCGGACGTGGAAGAAGCCGACCACGACCACCAGCAGCACCGCGGCCACCTTCACCCCGACCACGACCGTCTCGAACCGGGCGGCGGTCCGGATGCCCAACGTCAGCAGGAAGGCGATCAGCAGGCAGAGCAGCACGGCGAACAGGTCCACCACGTGCCCGTCGCCGGTGCCCGGGGCGCCCAGCATCCAGGCCGGCAGGTCGACGCCGAGCTGCCCGACGAGGAAGCCGAAGTAGCCGGAGATGCCGATCGCCACCACCGCCACGATCGCGGTGTACTCCAGCAGCAGGTCCCAGCCGATGAACCAGCCGACCGCCTCGCCGAGCACCGCGTAGCCGTAGGTGTAGGCCGAGCCGGCCCTGGGGATCATGCCGGCGAACTCGGCGTACGACAGCGCCGCCGCCGCGCTGGCCAGGCCGGCGATCAGGAACGACACCAGCACTGCGGGACCGGCGGTCTCGTTGGCGACCGCCCCGGCCAGGGCGAAGATGCCGGCGCCGATGATGCCGCCGACGCCGATCGCGGTGAGTTGCCACAACCCCAGCGAGCGGGACAACCCCTGGTCGGTCTCGTCGGCGATCGCCTCGACCGGCTTGCGGCGGAAGATCCCTCCGCGGTCGACTGTGGAGTCCATCGTCGTCCCCTTCCGCCGGGAATGCATCCACCTAGGTTGATACTCCCTGGGCGGCGGATGCACAATCGGCGACGACCCGGTCACGCTCGAATGAGGTGCCGGGTGGCCGGACCGGGGACACCTGGCTACGGCTGCGGCGGGGCCTGCCCACCCGGGGGCGGGGCCGCCCGCCAGTACTGCCGTCCACCCTCGTCCCGGACGACCACCCCGATCCGGGCCAGTTCCCCACCCAGCTCCCGGACGTCGCGCGCCCGGTCGGCGTCGACGGCCCGCTGGCGGGCGCGCAGCAGCGGGTCCGCCCCCGGCGGCAGGTCGGGCAACCCCTCCACCCACCGCCGGTACGCGTCCCGGTGCGGGTCGGCGTCCCGCCACGGCCACCCGTGCCCGTCGAAGGCGTCCTTCAGCCGCTGCCGGCTCAGGTCGGAGCGTTCCCGGGCCAGCTCCGCACCGGCCGGGCCGAGCAGCACCAGTTCCCTGCCGTCGACGAAGACGGCGGCGACGGTGCGCCGGGCCAGTTCGCGGTCGACGCCGTCGCGGCGTAGCCGGACACCGTCCCGGTCCACCGTGACGATCAACCGTTCCCGGGTGCCGACGTAGGCGAGGAGCAGCCCGGCCAGCATCCCGAGCAGCAGGCCCCCAGCCAGCGCCCGCCGGTACGGCAACCCGGCGACCAGCTCGAACCAGCCCTGCACCGGGGCCCAGGGCAGCCCCGCCACCCAGTCGGCGACCATGGGAAGCCGCCCGCCCAGGGCACCGCCCAGCAGCGGGAAGCCGACCCACATCACCAGCAGCTCCCCGACGTCGCCACCGACCCTGGTCGCGACGCCCGGCTCCCGCGCCCGCATCGTCAGTGCACCTCGCGCCGCAGTGTGCGCACCATTCCCACGGCGAGCGGCGCGACCACCCAGACCAGCAGGGACACCGCGAGCCGACCCCACTGCCCGGCGGTCATGTCCGGGCCGAGCAGCGGCTCCATGGTGATCGACGTGTCCAGCCAGCGGGCCGGGCCGTGCAGCGCCGCGATCATCGCGGACAGGATGCCCCACACGGTCGGCAGCAGCAGCGAGGTGACGATCGCCAGCGGGGTGTTGAGCAGCAGCAACCCGAATCCCGCGCCGATCAGCACGTTGATCGACTGGAACACGGCGGCGTGCCCGGCCACCGTCGGGTCGAAGTCCCAGCTCCCCGCCCCGCCGGTGATCCCCGAGAGCAGGGTGCCCACGGCGGCGACGGCCAGGCTCACCAGCACCGACGCCAACGCGGCGAGCAGCACGGCGGCGAGCTTGGCGACGATCACCCGTTCCCGGCGCGGCACCAGGGCGAACGTGGTCAGTGCGGTGCGCTGGGACCACTCGGCGGTGATCGACAGGATGCCCAGCACCGGCAGCAGCAGCGCCACCGGCGCGAGCGACGCGGTGAAGAAGTTGGTGAAGGTCTGCGCGGTGTCGTCGACGAAGCGCAGTTGCAGCGCGACGATCGCGGCGGCGATCAGCCCGATCGAGGCCAGCAGCCAACGTCCGGCCCGGGTGTCGCCGAGTTTGCGCAGCTCCACCCCGATCAGCCGGGCCAGGGACGGCCCGGGGACCGCTTTCCGGACGGTGGTGGGGGGAGTGGTCGTCATGGTGGTCACTGCACGGCCTCCTTGGTGCTCGCGCCGGCGGTCAGGGTGAGGAAGAGCTGTTCCAGGCCACCGCCGCCGGCCGGCCGCAGCTCGGTCAGGACCAGCCCGGCGTCGGCGGCGGCCTGCCCGACGACGTCGGGTTCGGCGCGGACCACGCACCCGCCGTCGGCGCCGGCGGTGGCGTCCAGCCCGGCCCGGTCGAGGGTGAGCCGCAGCGCGTGCGGGTCGCGGGCCCGGACCAGGGTGCCGGCCCCGGCCAGCAGTTCGTCCTTGCCGCCCTGGGCGACGACCCGGCCGCCGCCGATCACCACCAGCCGGTCGGCGACCGCCTCCACCTCCCGCAGCAGGTGGGAGGAGAGCAGCACGGTGCCGCCCCGGTCGGCGAAGTCGCGCAGCAGGCCGCGCATCCAGAAGATCCCCTCCGGGTCCAGGCCGTTGGCCGGCTCGTCGAGGACCAGCACCCGGGGCTCGCCCAGCAGCGCCAGCGCCAGGCCGAGCCGCTGCCGCATCCCCAGCGAGTACGCCCCGACCCGCCGCTTCGCCGCCACCGCGTTCAGGCCCACCCGGTCGAGCACGGCGGGCACCCGGTCGGCCTCCACGCCCATGGTCCGGGCGGCCAGGAACAACGTCTCGCGCCCGCTGCGCCCGACGTGCTGCGCGGAGGCGTCCAGCAGCACGCCCACCTCGCGGCCCGGGTTGGGCAGCTCGCGGTAGGGCTGACCGGCGACGGTGGCGGTGCCGGAGGTCGGGCGGGTCAGCCCGCACAGCATCCGCATGGTGGTGGACTTGCCCGCCCCGTTCGGGCCGAGGAAACCGGTCACCGTGCCCGCTTCGCAGCGGAACGAGACGTCGTCGACGGCGGGGTGCGGGCCGTACCGTTTGGTGAGGTGGTCGACTGCGATCATGCCGTCGAGCCTGTCCCGACCACCCGGCCGGGCGCTGCGGCCGACCGTCGAGAGCCGCCCCTACCTCGGTCTACCCGTAGACCTCGACTTTGGTTGGTGTCCGGGGCGCCGTTCGGCTTTCTAGCATGGGTGGGTGAGTGCTGCCGTCGTACCCGATCATCCCTGGCTGCTGCCGGGGGCGCTGACGCCCGAGGCCAGGACGCCCCGGCGCACGCCCCGGGACTGGCTGGTCGACACGGTGGCCTTCCTGCTCGCCGTCGGCTGGGCGTTGGTGGGCTTCGGTGACGCGGTGTCGCCCGACCCGCAGTTCGCCCACAACGCCGGGCCGTCCTGGCTGGTCGGGGTGGACCTGGCGGCGGGTCTGACCTTCTGCGCGGCGCTGTGGCTGCGCCGCCGCTGGCCGGTCGGGCTGGCCGTGGCCGGCCTGCCGCTGGCGCTGTTCTCGGTGACCGCCGGGGTGGCGTTGCTGGTCGTGGTCTTCACCGTGCTGGTCCACCGGCCGCTGCCGATCGGCGCGGCGCTCGTCGGCTTCCACCTGGCGGTCATCCCGCTCTACACCGTCGTGCGCCCCGACCCGTCGCTGCCCTACTGGGCGACGGTGGCCTGGACGGTGATGTTCGTCGGGATCGTGGTGGCGTGGGCGCTGTTCGTCCGGGCCCGCCGGCAGTTGGTGCTGTCGCTGCGGGACCGGGCCCACCGGGCCGAGTCCGAGCAGCAGCTCCGCGTCGAACAGGCCCGCCAGTTGGAGCGCACCCGGATCGCCCGGGAGATGCACGACGTGCTGGCGCACCGGATCTCGCTGCTCAGCCTGCACGCCGGGGCGTTGGAGTTCCGCCCGGACGCCCCGCCGCAGGAGGTGGCGCGGGCGGCCGGGGTGATCCGGGGCAGCGCCCACGCCGCCCTGCAGGATCTGCGCGAGGTGATCGGGGTGCTGCGGGCCGACACCGCCGACGGCGACGCCGCACCGGAACGCCCCCAGCCCACCCTCGCCGACGTGCCGGCGCTGATCGCCGAGTCCCGGGCCGCCGGGGTTCGGGTCACCCTGGTCGACGAGGTCGCCGACCCGACGCGGGTGCCGACGGCGGTGGGACGCAGCGCGTACCGGATCGTGCAGGAGGGGCTGACCAACGCGCGCAAGCACGCCCCCGACACGACGGTCGGCGTCCGGCTGGCCGGCGGCCCGGGACGGGAGCTGGCGGTGGAGATCCGCAACCCCTGGCCGGTGGGCACCTCCGCGCCGGCCCTGCCGGGCGCCGGCACCGGGCTGGTCGGCATCGCCGAGCGGGTCACCCTGGCCGGCGGCCGGCTGACCCACGGCCGGGACGGGGCGACCGGCGACTTCCGGTTGGCGGCCCGGCTGCCGTGGCCGGCATGAGCCGCCCGGTCGGCGTGGCCGACGCGAGTAGCCCGGCTGCCGTGGCCGGCGTGAGCCGCCCGGCTGCCGTGGCCGGCGTGAGTCGCCCGGCTGTCCGGTGGCGAGGGGGTGCCCGGTGACGACCGACGGCGACGCCGCCCCGGTGCGGGTGTTGATCGTCGACGACGACGCGCTGGTCCGCGCCGGGCTGTCGATGATCCTCGGGGGTGTGCCGCAGGTGCGGGTGGTGGGCGAGGCCGCCGACGGCGACGAGGTGCCCGCCGCCGTCGCCCGGTGCACGCCCGACGTGGTGCTGATGGACATCCGGATGCCCCGGGTCGACGGACTGGCCGCCACCGAGGCGTTACGGGCGCTGCCGGACCCGCCGGAGGTGCTGGTGCTGACCACCTTCGACGCCGACGAGCAGGTGCTGCGGGCGTTGCGGGCCGGGGCGGGCGGTTTCCTGCTCAAGGACACCCCGCCCGCCGAGATCGTCCGGGCGGTGCTGCGGGTGGCCGCCGGTGAGGCCACCCTGTCGCCGACGGTGACCAGGCAGTTGATCAGCCACCTGACCGTGGGGCCCACGCCGGGTCCGGACCAGCGTCGGGACCGGGCGCTGCGACTGCTGGCCGGGCTCACCGAGCGGGAGCACGAGGTCGCGGTGGCGCTCGGTCACGGCCGGACCAATGCGGAGATCTCGGCGGAGCTGTTCATGAGCGTGGCGACGGTGAAGGCGTACGTGTCCCGGCTGCTGACCAAGCTGGCGCTGAACAACCGGGTCCAGGTGGCGCTGCTGGTCCACGACGCGGGCCTGGTCTGACGATCTGAAGCACCCAGACTTGATACCCTCATTTTTGGTGGTATCAGATCTGAGTGTATCGGAGTGGGGTATGCACGGTTTCGTGGGGCGGGACCGGGAACTCGCCCTGCTCGACGGCATGCTGGCCAAGGTCAGCCGGGGAGGGCGGGCTGGTCGCCCCGGGCGGGCACTGCTGATGCGGGGACGGCGTCGGGTCGGCAAGTCCCGCCTGGTCGAGGAGTTTGTCGACCGGGCCGGGGTGCCGCACCTGTTCTTCACCGCGTCCGCCCAGCCCACCGTGGCTGCCGATCTTGCGCTGTTCGTCGAGGCGGTGGTCGGGTCCAGCCTGCCCGGCGCGCACCTGTTCGCCGCTCAGCGTCCGGGCACCTGGGACGCCGCGCTCACCCTGCTGGTCGCCGCGTTGCCGACGGACCGGCCGGCCGTGGTGGTGCTCGACGAGTTGCCCTATCTGATCGCCACGGACCCCGGGCTGGAGGGCACCCTGCAGAAGGTGTTCGACCGGGAGCTGTCCCGGCTACCGGTGTTGGTGATCGGCATCGGCTCCGACGTGGCCATGATGGAGGCGTTGAACGCCTACGGACGGCCGTTCCACCAGCGGGCGACGGAGTTGGTGGTGCCGCCGCTGAGTCCCGCCGACGTCCGGGAGATGCTCGGGGCGGCACCGGCCGACGCCTTCGACGCCTATCTCGTCTCCGGTGGCCTGCCGCTGATCCTCGACGAGTGGCCCAGCGGGGCCAGCCTCGCCGACTACCTCGCCGACGCGGTGACCGACCCGACCTCCGCCCTGCTGGTCAGTGCGGAACGGGCGCTGGCGGCCGAGTTCCCCACCCAGTCGCAGGCCGGACTGGTGCTGCGGGCCATCGGCTCCGGGGAGCGGACGTTCTCGCTGATCGCCCGGGCCGCTGGTGACCTGCCCCAGGCCTCGCTCAGCCGTGCGCTGCGATTGCTTGTCGACAAGCGCATGGTCGAGGTGACCACCCCGCTGTCCACCCGCCCCTCGCGGGAGACCCGTTACACCGTCGCCGACCCGTACCTGCGCTTCTGGCTTACCTTTCTCGGCCCGTACCTGCCCGAGATCGAGCGTGGGCGGGGCGATCTCACCCTGGCCCGGCTGCGTACTTCCTGGACGTCCTGGCGGGGGCGGGCGATCGAGCCGGTGGTACGGGAGTCGCTGCGCCGGCTGCCCGCCGGCCACCTGCCGGAGGACACCGGCGTGGTGGGCGGCTACTGGACCCGGACCAACGACCCGGAGATCGACCTGGTCGGGGCGGACCGTGGACCGGTCGCCCGGCGGATCACCGTCGTCGGCTCGGTGAAGTGGCTGGAGAACCGGCCCTTCGACGGGCACGACCTGGGACGGCTCACCCTGCACCGGTCCCGGCTGCCCGGTGCCGACGAACAGGTGCCGCTGCTGGCGGTGACCCGGGCCGGCGCGGTGGTGGACGGGGCGCGGGTGTTGACGCCGGAGGATCTGCTCACCGCGTGGGGGGATTGAACCGCCGCCGGTCACCGCCCGTACCACTGCGCGAGGATGCGTTGTGGCGATTCAGCCGCAGTCGCTGCCGAGTTGCGGGAGGCCTGCCGTGCGAGTTGGTGAGCAGTCGACGGACCCCATCGATCAGGTTCTGGGCGAGGTGCCGGTGCCCGCCTCGTTGACACCCGAGGACGTCCGGCTCGCGGTGCGAGCGGTCGTGGTGCACGCCGCCGAGGAGTGGCCCAACGGCCCGCTGTGCCGCAACGACGGGGCGTCGTACCCGTGCCGGCTGCACCGTTGGGGGCGGCGGGTGCTGGAGAACCACGGGTTGAACGAGCGTCAGATCGACGCGCTGATCCGGCACGGCAACCCGTTCGTGCACGTGCCCTTCCCGTTCACCTACACCACACCCCGGCCCGGCGCGGCCCCGGCGCGGACCGCCCCGGCGGCCGGCTACCCGGCCCGTGGCCAGGTCGGTCGGCCCGGTGTGCCCGCGGCGCGGCCCGCTGCGGCGGGGATGCGGCCGGGCGTGCGCTCCGGCGTCCCCGGCCGGCCGGTGACGCCCCCGGCTGCCGCGCCGCGCTGGCCCCGGGCGAGCTGAGCGCCCGGCCCCGGTGCCCCGACGCCGGCCCCGCCCCGGGGGTCCCGTGGGGGCGGGGCGGCGGCGGCCGGGGCGGCGGGCACCGGGCGGCGCCCCCGTCCCGGGC